>JBKPDM010000232.1:0-8564 GCA_046727895.1 Pseudomonadota bacterium
CATCTGCACCTTCTGGCTGGTCGACGCGTTGACCCACGCCGGCCGCTTCGACCGGGGCCTGCTCGACGAGGCACGGCTGATATTCGAGCGGATGCTCGGCTTCGCCAACCACGTCGGCCTCTATGCCGAGGAGACCGGACCGAGCGGCGAGGGGCTCGGCAACTTCCCGCAGGCGTTCACCCACCTCGCGCTGATCACCGCCGCCATCAACCTCGACCGGGCCCTCGGCGGCGTTCCATAGTACAGGTGGTCGCGCTCCTGCACCGCCCGGCCGTTGGCGCGTCGATGTTCAAGCAATCGCCTGCAAGAACTGAAGCTCAAGGAAGCCCAGTACCAGAAGAGCGTTGATCGCCCACGCCACCGTGAGCGCCCGCGCCATGTGACTGTAGACCGGCTTCTCCGCGTTGAACGCGCAGCGCCAGACCGAGACCACGATCCAGATCGTGTAGGCGGCGAGCAGCAGCAGCACGAGCTCAAACCAGACGCTACCGAGGGCGCTCCTCTCCATCAGGACGAAGAGGATCAGGGCCAGGGCGTTGCTGCCGAGGACGCCATAGAGCCAGTACACCTTCCAGAGTGGGCCGTGGCCCCGCCAGTAGTAGCTCGCGACGCTTTCGCTCATGCCGAGCCTCCGTCACCGATATCGGCCGAACGCTGGCCCCTCTGGTCGCCGGCTGATGCCGGCAGACCGCGCCCGCAGCCGCACGCAGGGGCATCGAGCTTCAGTTGCACGGCCATCGCGACCAGGGTGATGCCCGGCTCGGCGCCGTCCCGCAGCCGGCTCATGAGGGTCGCCCACTCCTCCTCGCCGGCCCGGTCGAGGAACGCCCGGCAGGCGCCCAGCACGTATTGGTTCAGGGGCAGACCGGCCGCCGCCGCGGCCGCCCGCGTCCGGCCAAGGAGCACCAGATCGGGCAGCAGCTCCAGCGCCATCGACTCGTCGGACGTGCGCGCCAGCTCTTTGAGCGTCCGGCCGAGCATCATGACCGCCGGCCCCGCGCCTGCTGCGGAGACCCGCCCGAGCCGCGAGCTGAGCGCGCGAGCAGCCTCATTGGACCAGGGGCGTGCTCGCCCCGTTCAGCTCGATGCCCTGGATCTCCGCCTGACCGACCAGCAGCTGCAGATACTGGCTGACGGCGCGCCGCCAGACGTGCTCGCGCAGATAGCCGGCGATCCGCTCCTTGACCGCCTCGAATGGCAGCTGGCGGCCCTCGATCCGGCGGTCCAGCCGCAGGACGTGGTAGCCGAACCGCGTCTTGACCGGCACCGGGCAGATCTGGCCCTGCTCGAGGTTGTAGAGGAAGGTCTCGAACTCCGGGACCGTCTGGCCGCGGCTGATCTGACCGAGATTGCCGCCCTGCGCCGCCGAGGGGCAGGCCGAGAGATCCTTCGCCAGGTCGGCGAAGCGCTGCGGCGCCGCCAGCACCTCCTGAAGCGCCGCAGTCGCCTGCTGCTTGGCCTTGGCGGTGGCGCCGGCGTCCGCCGGATCGGCCGGGAACAGGATGTGCGCCGCCTCGAACAGGTCCGGGCTGCGAAAGCGCTTCAGATTCTGCTCGTAGAAACGCCGGCAGCTCGCCTCGTCCGGCTCCGGCGTCCGGACCTCGCGCGCGATCAGCGTCCGGATCAGGGCCTCGTCGTCGGTCTCGCGCTCGTCCGCCTGCCCCGGTGCAGGCGGGTCGGGCCGATCGATCCCATGCCGTGCCGCGGCCTGCAGCAGCAGCTCGCGCACCACCAGCGCCCGCGCCGCGGCCGCCCGCGCCGCCTCGACCGAGCCTGCCGGGTGATACTGCAGCTCGGCGCCGATCGCGTGATCGGCGATCTCGACGCCGTTGACGAACACCGGCACCCTCAGACGCCCTCCTTGGACAGATGCGCGTGCCTGCGCACGATCTGATAGCCGGGCCGGAAGAGATACCAGATCGGCGCGCTCCAGACGTGCACCAGACGGGTGAACGGGGTGAGCAGGAACAGGGTCATGCCGGCCGCGAGGTGGATCTTGTAGACCCACGGTACGTCCGCCAGCAGCTCCGCCGACCCGGGCTGGAACAGGAAGATGCTGCGCGCCCATTCGGACATGCGTAGCATGTGCGTTCCGTCCGTGTTGGCGAGCGAGACCGGGATGCCGACGATGCCGAGTATCAACTGGGCATAGATGAACAGGAGGATAAAGATGTCGGTCGGCTTGCTGGTCAGGCGGATGCGGGTGTCGGACAGGCGGCGGTGGATCAGCATGGTCATGCCGACGAAGCAGATCGTCGCAAAGATGGTGCCCGCGATGATCGCGAGGATCTGATGGGTTCGCACGGACAGGCCAAAGGAATCCAGGATTGCCGGGGGCGTCAGCAGACCGATGAAGTGGCCGACAAAGAGCGACAGGATGCCGACGTGGAACAGAGTGCTGCCCCAGAACAGCTGCTTGCGCCGCAAGAGCTGGCTCGACTGGCTGCGCCAGGTGTACTGGCTGCGATCGAAGCGCGCCCAACTGCCGAGGAAGAACGACACCATGCACAAATAGGGATAGAAGCCGAACAGGAACTGGTCGAGGAAGGTCATCTCGTGCCACTCCGGTGAGCGGTCGGTCTGGAGCCGGACGGCGGCGCGAAGCGCGCGACCATGGCGGATGCTGCGGTGCAGCCCGAGCCGGCGGCGCCGCCAGGATTGTTGCCGAAGGTGACCGGCGCTTCCTCCCAGGCGCGATCGAGCGCTTCCGGGGTATCGTCCCGGGTCTCGCCAGCGACGGTCTCGCGGATCGCCGCCTCGTCGGCGCGCTGCGCTGCCAGGGCTTCGATCGCCCGGAAGACCGCCGCGTAGGGCGACCCGCGCTGCTCGAGCCGGGCGCGCAGCAGCGCCACGACGCCAATCGCCTGGCCGAGCAGGGCACGCGCCTCGTCCGCCGGCTGGGTCGAGAGGAACTCGAGAAACAGCGGCAGGAAGTCCGGGAGCTCCGACGTCCCGAGCTCCAGTCCCTTGGCCCGATAATGGTTCAGAAGATTGACCATGGCCTGGCCACGATCGCGCGACTCGCCGTGGCTATGCTCGTAGAGATGCAGCGACAGCGAGCGCGCGTGGTCGAACAGGCCGACGTAGCGCGCCTGCGCATCCATGAGATCGGCGCGGTGCAGATCCGCCATCAGCGCCTCGACCTTACGCCGCTCGGCCTTGGGCAGGGCACCCCCGGCCTCGAGAATGGCCGCCATCTCATCGAGGCTGTCGATCAGCTCCGGCTCGGGGTAGACCAGCAGCGCGGCCAGGACCTTGAACGTCAGCATGGTGCTGCCTCCCTCCGGCGGCTCACGACGCGCGCTCGCCCCGGGTCCTGCGGGTGTCCTGGCCGAACAGGCTGAAGGTGCTGTTGCCTTCGCTGCAGCCGGCACCGAAGGAGAAACCGCAGATGCCGCGCTGGTCGTAGGCCTGCTCGCCCAGCTCCTTGTGGCTGGTCGGGATGACGAAGCGATCCTCGTAGTCGGCGATCGCCATGTAGCGATACATCTCCTCGACCTGGTGCTCGGTGAGCCCGACCCGCTCCAGAATGCTGCCGTCGAGCACGCCGTCGACGTGCTTGCGCCGCATATATCCACGCATCGCGAGCATGCGCTCGAGCGCCGCCGCGACCGGCTGCTCATCGCCGGCGGTCAGGAGATTGGCCAGATATTTGAGCGGGATGCGCAGCGATCGCACGTCCGGCATGCGATCGTCGTCGACGTCGATCCCGCCGTTCTCGGCCGCCGACTGGATCGGGCTGAGTGGCGGGATGTACCACACCATGGGCAGGGTCCGGTATTCGGGGTGGAGCGGAAAGGCGACCTTCCAGTCCATCGCCATCTTCCAGACCGGCGACAGCTTGGCCGCCTCGATCCAGTTGTCCGGCACGCCGTCGCGGCGCGCCTGCAGGGCGACCTCCGGATCGTTGGGATCGAGGAACAGGCCGAGCTGCGCCTCGTACAGGTCCTGCTCGTTGGGGACGCTCGCCGCCGCCTCGATCCGGTCGGCGTCGTACAGCAGCACGCCGAGGTAACGGATCCGCCCGACGCAGGTCTCAGAGCAGACCGTCGGCAACCCGGCCTCGATGCGCGGGTAGCAGAAAATGCACTTCTCCGACTTCCCGGAGTGCCAGTTGTAATAGATCTTCTTGTACGGGCAGCCGGACACGCACATCCGCCAGCCGCGGCACTTCTCCTGATCGATCAAGACGATGCCGTCCTCCTCGCGCTTGTAGATCGCGCCCGACGGGCAGACCGCTGCGCAGGACGGATTGAGGCAGTGCTCGCACAGTCTCGGCAGGTAGAACAGGAAGGTCTGCTCGAACTGGCCGTAGATCTCCTTCTCGACGTTTTCGAAGTTCTGGTCGCGCGAGCGTTTGGCGAACTCGCCGCTCAGGATCTCTTCCCAGTTCGGCCCCCACTCGATCTTGCCCATGCGCTCACCGGTGATCTGCGAGATGGCGCGCGCGGTCGGGGCCGCTTCGGATTCCGGCGCGTTGTGCAGATAGGCGTACTCGAAATCGAACGGCTCATAGTAGTCGTCGATCTCGGGCATGTACGGGTTGGCGAAGATATTGGCGAGCACCCGCCACTTGCCGCCCATCCGCGGCTCGATCTTGCCGTTGGCCTTGCGCCGCCAGCCGCCCTTCCACTTGTCCTGGTTTTCCCAGTCCTTGGGGTAACCGATGCCCGGCTTGCTCTCGACGTTGTTGAACCAGTGATATTCGGCGCCCTCGCGCGACGTCCACACCTGCTTGCAGGTCACCGAGCAGGTGTGACAGCCGATGCACTTGTCGAGATTGAGGACTTTGCCGATCTGCGCCCGGATCTTCATTCGGCTGCCTCCATGTACTTGCGCTTCTCCGAGAGCGGCCGGTCGCGCCAGTCGACCTCCCGCATCTTGCGCATGATCACGAACTCGTCGCGGTTCGAGCCGACCGTGCCGTAGTAATTGAAGCCATAGCTGAGCTGAGCGTAGCCGCCGATCATGTGGGTCGGCTTGAGGGTGGCGCGGGTCACCGAGTTGTGGATGCCGCCGCGGGTGCCGGTGATCTCGCTGCCCGGCACGTTGGTCATCTTTTCCTGGGCGTGGTACATCAGCGTCGTCCCCGGTTGGATACGCTGACTGACCACCGCGCGGGCGACCAGCGCGCCATTGCGGTTGTATGCCTCGACCCAGTCGTTGTCCTCGATCCCCGCGCGCCCGGCGTCGACCTCGCTGATCCAGATGATCGGGCCGCCGCGCGAGAGCGTGAGCATCAGCAGGTTGTCGGTGTAAGTGCTGTGGATGCCCCACTTCTGATGCGGGGTGATGAAGTTCAGCACGACCTGCGGATTGCCGTTGTCCTTCTCTTCGATGATGCTGGCGATCGTCTTGGTGTCGATTGGCGGCTTGTACAGGGTGAAGCCCTCGCCGAAGGCCAGCATCCAGGGGTGGTCCTGGTAAAACTGCTGGCGCCCGGTCAAGGTCCGCCATGGGATCAGCTCGTGCACGTTGGTCCAGCCGGCATTGTAGGTCACCTCTTCCGACTCGATGCCGCTCCAGGTCGGCGAGCTGATGATCTTGCGCGGCTGGGCGACCAGATCGCGGAAGCGGATCTTCTCGTCCTCGCGATGCAGCGCGAGATGGGCGTGCTCGCGGCCGGTGTTCTTGCCGAGCGCCTGCCAGGACTTGACCGCGACCTTGCCGTTGGTCTCGGGCGCCAGCGTCAGCAGGGTCTCGATCGCGTGCAGGTCGGTCACGAGCTGCGGCATCCCCTTGGTGATGCCCTCCTCGGTGACCTCGCGATTGAGATGGCGCAGATACTCGACCTCCTCCTCGGTATTCCAGCTGATGCCCTTGCCGCCGTTGCCGAGCTTTGCCATGAGCGGGCCGAGCGCGGTGAACTTCTTATAAGTGTTCGGGTAGTCGCGCTCGACCACAGTCATCGCGGGCATGGTCTTGCCCGGAACCGGCTCGCACTCGCCCCGCTTCCAGTCCTTGACCCGCGGCTGGGCGAGCTCGCCCGGGGTGTCGTGCAGGAGCGGCGTCAGCACGAGATCCTGCTCAGTGCCCAGCTTACCCTCCGCCGCCTTCGAGAAGGCCTCGGCGATGCCGCGGAAGATGTTCCAGTCGCTGCGCGCCTCCCACACCGGATCGATCGCCGCGGTCAGCGGATGAATGAACGGATGCATGTCGGTGGTGTTGAGATCGTTCTTCTCGTACCAGGTCGCGGTCGGGAGAACGATGTCGGAGAACAGACCGGTCGTGTTCATCCGGAAGTCGATCGTGACCATCAGGTCGAGCTTGCCGTCCGGCGGGCTCTCGCGCCAGGTCACCTCCTCGGGTTTGACCTCTCCCGTGGCGCCCAGATCCTTGCCGAGGACGCCATTCTTGGCGCCCAGCAGGTGCTTCAGGAAATACTCGTGGCCCTTGCCGCTCGCTCCCAGCAGATTGGAGCGCCAGACGAACAGATTGCGCGGAAAGTTCTTGGGATTGTCGGGATCGGTGCACGCCATGCGAAGGGCGCCCGACTTCAGGCCCTCGACGGCGTAGGCGACCGGCTCCTTGCCAGCCTCCGCCGCCGCCCGGCAGACCTCGAGCGGGTTGGTCTCGAGCTGGGGCGAGGTCGGCAGCCAGCCCATGCGCTCGGCGCGGACGTTGCAGTCGATCAGGCTGCCTCGCCACCCCGCCGGGTCGGCGAGCGGCGAGAGGATCTCGCTGAGCCTCAGCGTCTCGTACTTCCACTGGCTGGTGTGGGCATAGAAGTAGGACGTGCTGTTCATGTGCCGGGGCGGCCGGTGCCAGTCGAGGGCGAAGGCGAGCGGCAGCCAGCCGGTCTGCGGCCTGAGCTTCTCCTGGCCGACGTAGTGCGACCAGCCGCCGCCCGGCTTGCCGACGCAGCCGCACATCAGCAGCATGTTGATGATGCCGCGATAGGCCATGTCCATGTGGTACCAGTGGTTGAGCCCGGCGCCGAGGATCACCATCGACCGGCCCTCGGTCTTCTCCGCGGTCTTGGCGAAGAGACGCGCGACGCTGATCGCGTGCTTGCGCGGCACCCCGGTCACGGCCTCCTGCCAGGCGGGCGTGTAGGGCGCGAGGTCGTCATAGGACGAGGCGACCTCGCCGCCGAGGCCGCGGTCGATGCCGTAGTGGGCGACGAGCAGGTCGAAGACCGTGGCCACATAGGCGCGCCTGCCATCCATTTCGATCTCGCGGACCGGCACGTTGCGCGTGAGGATCGGCGGATGGTCGGTGCTCTTGAAGTACTCGCGGGCGTGGCCGCCGAAGTAGGGGAACTGCACGGGCAGAGCCGCATCCTGGTGCTCCAGGTTCGAGAGGCAGAGCCGGATCTCGGCGCCGCCCGCGGCGTTCCTCTGGTCGATGTTCCACTTTCCGGCCTCGCCCCAGCGGAAGCCGATCGAGCCGGTCGGCACGACGACCTCGCCGCTCAGCTCATCGAAAGCGACCGTCTTCCATTCCGGATTGTTCTTCTGGCCGAGCCCGCCCTTCAGGTCGGCGGCACGCACGAAGCCGCCCGGAACGTAGGCCTCGCCCCGCTTCTCGAGCCGGACCAGGAACGGCATGTCGGTGTAGCGCCGGCAGTAGTCCTCGAAATAGGGGACCTGCCGCTCGACGTGGAACTCTTTCAGGATGACGTGGCCGAGCGCCATCGCGAGCGCGGCGTCGGTGCCGGCCTGCGGATGCAGCCAGAGATCGGAGAACTTCGCCGCCTCGCTGTAGTCGGGCGAGACGACGACGCTCTTGGCGCCTTTGTAGCGGACCTCGGTGTAGAAATGGGCGTCCGGCGTGCGCGTCTGGGGCACGTTCGAGCCCCAGAGGATCAGGCAGTGCGCATTGTACCAGTCGGCGCTCTCGGGGACGTCGGTCTGCTCGCCGAAGGTCTGCGGCGAGGACGGCGGCAGATCGCAGTACCAGTCGTAGAAGCTCATGCAGGTGCCGCCGATCAGGGACAAATAGCGCGTTCCCGCGGCGTAGGAGACCATCGACATGGCCGGGATCGGCGAGAAGCCGACCACGCGGTCGGGGCCGTAGGTCTTGATCGTGTAGACGTTGGCGGCGCCGATGATCTCGTTGACCTCGGGCCAGGTCGAGCGCACGAAGCCGCCCATGCCGCGGATCGACTTGTAGTGCCTGGCCTTGTCCGGATCCTCGACGATCGAGGCCCAGGCCTCGACCGGGCCGAGCGTCTTGCGCGCCTCGCGCCAGAGCTTGAGCAGCCGGCCGCGAATCATCGGGTACTTCAGGCGATTGCCGCTGTAGAGATACCAGGAGTAGCTCGCCCCGCGCGAGCAGCCGCGCGGCTCGTGGTTCGGCATCTCGGGCCGGGTGCGCGGGTAGTCGGTCTGCTGCGTCTCCCAGGTGACCAGCCCGTTCTTAACGTAGATCTTCCAGCTGCACGAGCCGGTGCAGTTGGTGCCATGCGTCGAGCGCACGACCTTGTCGTGCTGCCAGCGCTGCCGGTAGCCGTCCTCCCAGGCGCGGCTCTCGTTGGTGACGACGCCGTGCCCGCCCGAGAACCGACCCTGGTACTTTTTGAAGAACATCAGACGGTCGATGAACTGGCTCATGATCTGCTC
>JBKPDM010000233.1:0-5420 GCA_046727895.1 Pseudomonadota bacterium
CCTCACGATATTGGACCAGGTCGCGCTTATGGTCTACCAGCTGAAGCACGTACACGCCGATTGGAAGCCCTCCTCAGGCATTAGGCTCCGGTTCGAGACGGGACCTGGTGGATCTCTCAGCGCTCGCCACTGGCGCAGCGATCGCTGGGTTCTATAAACAGGATGCGAAGGTGGGTCTCACCCTGCGCATTGAATTCTGACCCGATGCGACGTCAGTTGCCCGTCTCAATCGCCTCAGTCGCCTGCTGGAAGTCGGCGCCCGCACAAATTGCGCCCGCCCAGGCGACGCCGGCCTGGTCGTGATCGGTCCTCGCCCGTAGGAGCACCGCCTCGGCCGCGTGCAGGGCGTCGACCAGCCGCTCGACCGTGCGTGGCCATACGTTCAGAGCGGGCGAGCCCTTCGACGGCGGGTGGGTCACCGCGACCACCCATGCGAGCTGCAGTATCGAATCAACCCGTGGACAGAGCCCGGAATCGGCGCGCCGCACGTCAGGCATGCGCGGTCGGGGCGCGACTGCCGCTCCCGCACTCGGCACGGCCGGTCGGATGGCGGCGGCGTGAAGGCGTGAGAGTTCGTGTCCCACCCGTCCGGCGTCGCGACCCGGGCGAGAGCGCGCGCCTGTAGGACCAGCTCCTCCGTGGCCCGGTCGGCGGTCCGCCAGGACTCGCCGGCGAGACACAGCGTCGACCTCAGCCAGGCCCGCGCCGGGCCTTCGTGGCGGTTCAACGGTATCGGTGGTTACGGCTCGGTTGCTCAGCGGGCAAACCGATCGCCGGCCAGCCAGGCCGTGACCCTAGGGGGCGCGGCCATTACCGGCCCTCCCGCCGCAGCGGCACCACCTCAGCAGCCGGCTGTGCGCCCGTAAGCATGGCCCCGGCCCGTTCGACCGCCTCGCGCTTGGCATCGTCGGCCAGGTGCGCGTATCTGGCCGTGGTCCCGAGCTGCACATGGCCGAGCAGCGATCCGATCAGCTGCAGGCTCGCCCCAGCACAATCAAAGACTTAGAAGCGGCGCGCCGCGCGAGCGCGGGCAGGTCGGTTTCGTCGACCAGGCCGGCAAGCGCCGTCATAAACAGTTCCGGCGGAAAGAGAATGCAGATGCCTATCTGGTCGCCACGCGCCGGCAGGTGCAGGTTGGCACCCACAGACCCGAGTCGACCTCCGCGACGATCAGCGAGGCGTGCGCGCTGTGGCTTGAACACGCTGAAGCTGAAGGGCTCGAAGTCGGCACGGTGCAGCAATAACATGCGGCCGTCGTACCCGACGCGTGCGACCGGCTGGGGCATCACAAGTTCGAGTTTGGTCGTTGACAGTAAGATCGAACACGTAGGACAAAACTGTAGCGCTATGTCGAGCCACATAGCTTGGGGAAGGGGGGAGGCGACCCATGAGCGAGGCGCTGAGGCAGCTGATCGGGCAGACCCAGAGCAAGTTCAAGGCTGAGCCGGAAAGCGCGGTCGCAACGTTCGAATCGCGATCCGCGCTCCAGGACGGACTTCGCTCCGAGGTCGCCATGCGCGAGCACAAGCTGGTGGTGGACGAGCCGCCGGAGCTGGGCGGAAGCGATGCCGGGCCCAATCCGGTCGAGCTGATCCTGGCGGCGCTCGGCAGCTGCCAGGAGATCACCTATCGCGCCTACGCCACGGCGCTCGGCATCCCGCTCGAGCGGGTCTCGGTGAGCCTCACCGGCACGCTCGACCTCAAGGGGTTCTTCGCGGTCGACGACACGGTGCGGCCCGGCTACCAGAAGGTCACCGGAACCGTGCGGCTGGAGTCGACCGCGAGCGACGAGCAGCTGGAGATGCTGCGCAACGCGGTCAACGCCCACTGCCCGGTGCTCGACATCATCCGCAATCCGGTCCCGGTCGCGCTCGAGCTGGCGATCGAGCGGGCGCCCGCCGTCGCCGCTGAGTGAGCGGCGCGCGGGACTCTCGGCGCTCGTACAGCCGTCGCCCCTCCGGCGCCCGCGCCTCCTTCTCGAACGGCAGCCCGAGCACCGTGTTGACGAAGCCCTTCATGAGGTCCGGAGTCTTCTTCGCCTGCTCGTAGGAGATTCAGCGATCGGGCCTGATCACTCCGTCAGCAGCAAGGCACTGCAGCCTCGGGCCGGCCGGCGATCTCTTTCGTTCCCACTCGTGGTCCGGTCTCTTCGCAGACCGGCAGGAACAGCGTATGAATCCGTGCTGTGAGACGGTGCTTCGAGGGAAGCCCCACATGCTCCTTCATGGCCTCGAGAGCCGGCGCCCAGGCCGCAGCATTGGAGGGGCAGCTGCGCCTCGAGTCGCCACGATCGCCACGAAGTAAATGTTCAACAGGTGCGCCGGTGAGCCGTGCTCGTTCAGCAGGTCGAGCGCAGCCAAGCGGTTGCAGAGCTGATAGTAGCCGGACAGCCAGTCGCGATCAGCGGCTGCGCCCAAGCGCTGCCTGGTCCGCGCCAGAAAGGCCTCGATCATTGGTCGCCCGCCGTTCGGGCTCGCCTGGCAGGAAGTGCGCAGCTCCTCGACGTTTGCCTTCGCCTCGACGAGCAGCCAGGCCGCATCGGACCCAAAGCGCAGGCGGCCGATCGCATCCCAGTTCGGGGCATTGCCGCTTTGCGGCCACGTGCGGCGCCAAGCCGTCTTGGCCGGCGCATCGTCGCTGAGGAAGTCGAGGGCCTTCCACTCGCCGTCCGGCCAGGTCCGGGTTCGCTCGAACGGATAGTCCAGCCAATCGGCCACGGTCGCACCGGTTTCCTCGAGGATGCGCTGGTCCAACAACGCGCGATGCCGGCCCAGGTAGCGCAGCAGGTGACACTCGCTGCCATAGCCACTGCCCATCATGCCCATCGACTTGCCCACCAGCTCGAGGTCCGACGCCACCACCTTGCAGTGTGCAGGTGCAGCGGGTCGTTTATCGCCGGCGGCGCTTTAAGGCAGGCTTACGAGCACTTGCGATCTGCTCCCAAGATTCATCGGCGGCATTCATCAGCGTGCGCGGGTTGCACTCGTTCGGACTCAGGCGATCGATCGGCCGGAGCTCGATCTGATCGGCGAGCGCGACCGGGGATGCTGCGGCATTAAGGCCTCTCTTCAAGGCCAAGGCGGTCATGCCATGCTGGACGAGGGCGGTTCAGAGGGCGCGTCACGATGCCGCTTCGAGCGTGCCGGGCAGAGACGCTGCGACGCTGTCCTCGTGCAGGTGAGGGAGTTCGATGTCCAATCCTTGGGTGAGCCTTTGGCTGAGCGCCGCCAATGCCTGGGCCGGCGCGGCGCAAGGCTTCTGGACGGCGGAGATGCGCCGGCAGCAGACGGCAATGCTCAACGAGATGAGCCGTCAGATGGTGCGCTTCTGGACCGGCGCTTGGGGGCAGCCCTCCGCCGACGCCAGGAAGCGGCGGCGCCACGCCTGATGCGCCAGCCTTGCGGCGAGCGGCGTCGGCAACCAGGCTGACCTGGGCGGCTTTGCGAACGTGTGGTGACCAAGGCTTCGCCCGTTCCGAGAACGAGCGAACGGGCGCATACTTTGGCCATGCGGGCCCTTCAGCGGGCGAAGGAGGGTGAGATGAAAATCGACGGCACCGAGTTCGGCTCGATCACCATCGCGGGGAAGACCTTCGAACACGACGTGGTCATTCGGCTCTCGAACAAGGTGGTCAAGCGCAAGAAGAAGCTGTCCAAACGCCTCTATGGAACCTCGCACACCGTGTCCGAGGACGAAGCCCGATTCGTGTTCGAGAAGGGCTGCAAGGAGCTGATCTTCGGAACCGGCCAGTACGGCAACGCCGCCTTGTCACCGGAGGCGGCCGCGTTCTTGAAGAAAAAGGGATGCAAGGTCATCGCCAGGCGGACACCGAGGGCCCTCAAGATTTACAACCTGACTCGCAAGCCCAAGGTCGGGCTGTTCCACGTGACCTGCTGACCTGTCCGGCAGCGCCGTCCTCCGATCCGCACGCGGCGGATCAGGACGGCGGCCGCGCGAACCTGTGGGTACGGACGCGCTGCGACAGGTGTGCATGGCTCGCACCTGAGTACAGCACCACGTGCCAGCTGTGGCCACTGCGCCACAGCGTGACCACAAGCCGACCCTCGGCGGGAACTCGGACTGCCCCGCTCGGCTGTTATACAGGTGCCATGTTGAAAGCAACCTCGGTGACGGTGCTGGCCGCGGCCATGGTCGTCAACTTCCTCCTGTGGTGGGCGATCCTGACCTCGGCCGCCTGGCTGGCCCACGCCGCTACCTCCGTCGTGGTCGCCGCCGTCGGCTAGGCTCCGCGGCAACAACAAGTACCGCGGCCACCGCCAGGCTTCGCCTCAGAGGGCCCAGGCCCGCGACAGACTGCACCTGAAGCCTTCTTCGTCAGGTGCACGGGGGCGGTGCGAACCTCAGATCCGACGGGGTGCGACGGGTAAGTATCATCGCGCGGTGCCCCGTGCCGGCATTCGTCCCTTGGTCAAAATCGTCGACTTGCGTCTCTGACATGGCTTTAGGATGTCGCGATATCTGCTTGATATTACTAAGCTATAGCGAGCTGCATCAACGAGTTACACGACGCATACTCGCGCCCTGCCCTTCGGCTAGGGAAGCAGCCCGCCTGGGTACCAGGACGGGCTGTTGCGCACACGCTCTTCAAGCGTGCGGGAGACTATATCTTGTGATGGACGCTGTCAAGCATTCAAGATACAGGGGCTCTGTCTCTCGACAGACCGGCCAGCTGCAGCCCCTGCCCGGCGCCATTCCGCCAGGCCGTCGAGCTGTCGCACCTTGCGCCACGCCATGTCGACCGCATCGGCATTGGCCCGCGAGGGATCGCGAGCGTAGGCACGCACAGCCTGCTTGGCCTCCTGAATCGCTTGTCGCCGCTCCGGCCTCTTCCTCGCACGCATGTCGTCATCCCCAAGACCGTGCCTCTTTGACTGCCGACAGATACGCGCGCCGCTTGACAGACTCGTGACGCCCACGAGCGGGATTATCACGCCGTCATATCACTGCGCCTGCTCCGGCCGCACCGGCCGGGCGGCGGACAGGTTGCCTCAATCCCGAGTGAAACCCGATCGAAACGGACCGCGGTCCGAACGGTTACAATTGAACCCAAATCGCCAGGCCGACGACATCCGACCGAAACGTTCGCGACTCTAATTTGCCTGGCAGGTTCGATTGAGGGCTCGCGTGATCCGACGAGCGACTGGTCCGGAGCACGAGAGTCCGCATCCTGATCCTGACGCCGGCTGAAGCAGCGGCGTCGGATCGAGCGAAGTTGATGGAGGACGCATGGCGGAGCAGTGCGCGATTCGGGAGATCGTGGAGCGCAACATCCAATTGCTCGCCCTGAAGCCGCACCGGGGGCACCACACCTGCACCACCAAAGCTCGTCTCGTCGACGGGCTGCGCTGTGAGATCGAGGAAGGCCTCTGGAAATTTGCCGCCGACATGCCCGCCAAGGT
>JBKPDM010000234.1:0-6811 GCA_046727895.1 Pseudomonadota bacterium
CAGCAGCCGATCACCGACCGGATGACCGAGGCTGTCGTTGATCGTCTTGAAATGGTCGAGGTCGAGCATGACCACGGCGAGCCGCTTCTGCTCGCGGCGCGCCTGAATCAGGGCCTGCCGGAGGCGATCCTGCAGCAGAACCCGGTTGGGCAGGCCCGTGAGCGCATCGTGGTGCGCGAGATGGAGCGCCCGCTGTTCGGCGCGCTTGCGCTCGGTGATGTCCAGCAGGACCATGTGACTCGCCTGCTGACCCTGCCCGATCACCGGCACGGACACCGCCTCGACGTCGATGACCTTGCCGTCCAAGCGGAGAATTCGGATCTCGCGCGGCCCGACGAAGCCGCCGGCGACGTCGGGCCGTATCTCCGGCAGCTCCGCCATCGAGCGGTCGTTCGGGTGGATCAGGGACGCGAGAGGCCGATCACCCAGATCGGCGAGCGACGGTGCGCCAAACAGCTCGCATGCCTTGTTGTTGGCGAACGAGACCCGGCCTTCGCGACAGGTGAGCAGCGCGATCGGCGCGGTCTCGATCAATCGCCGGTGGCGCTCCTCGCTCTCGCGCAGCGTTGCCTCCGTCGCCTTCAGCTCGGTGACGTCGATGCTGACCCCGTCCCAGACGACGGTGCCGTCGTCGTGGTGGGTCGGGGCCGCGAGCGTGCGGAACCAGTGGAAGTCGCCGTCGCGCATCAGGATGCGATAGTCGCCGGCGAACGGCGTCAGCCGGCGCGCCGACTCCTCGATCGCCGCGAGCCAGATCGGCCGGTCGTCCGGGTGCACGGCGCCCTGGAGCAGCGATGCGTCCCTCGCCACCGCTTCGGAATCGAAACCATGGCGACGCTCGATCTGCGGGCTGTGATAGGGATAGCTGATCCGGCCGTCCGGATGACGGACCCGCCGGTACACCACGCCCGGGATGTTTTCGATGATGCCGCGCAGCTGAGCCTCGCGCTCGCGCAGGTGCTCGGCCTGGCGCTTGAGCTCGGTGATGTCGCTGTGCACGGTGACGATGCCGCCATCGGCGGTGCGCCGCCCGACGATGCGCAGCCAACGACCGTCGGCGAGGCGGCGCTCGAGCGGCGCGATGGCCGACTCCCGCCGTTGTCGGATGCGCTCGGCGACCCACGCCGCCTCGCGACCGAGCGCCTCGACGATCTGACCGCACTGAGCGAGCCTCGACGCCAGCTCTGTGAAGCTGACACCCGGCCGAATGGTGTCGCCAAGCTCGCGATAGAGGTCGCGGTAGCGCTGGTTGCAGAGGACCAGACGCTCGTCGGCGTCCCAGAGCACGACGCCTTCGGAGATGCTTTCGATCGCCTGGCGAAGCCGCGTCTCCGCGCGCTGCCCCCGGATCTCGCTCTCGCCTAGCGCGGCCGCGATACGATCGCGTTCCTCGAGCGCGACCTTTAACCGCTGCTCGGTTGCCGTCAGCTCGGCGGTCAGCAGCTCGAGGCGCCGCTCGCGATCGGCTGCAGGCCGATCGGGCGGCTCGGTCTCTGGCTTGGGCAATGGGGATGGTCGCATCGTGGAGGGTGCCAGATTCGAGCCAACTGTCCTCATCGGCGCCGCAGACCGGGCGCTCCAACCACGCGTTTTGAGGCTGCCGTCGATACCGTCGTCCGGCGCGAATGCCGACGCGTCGCAACCACCTATAGGCGAAACGCCCGCGCATGGGAATTCCGCAAAATTAGCAAAAATGCCACGCCTTTCCCAGTAATATCTCGTGGCGCGAACCGGCCCGAGTCGGTCCGCGACTCGCTACTCCGCCGCGACCTCGCGTACGGCCGGCCGGCAGTCCCGCACGTCCATCTCGGCCATCGCCTCCGCGACTGCCCGAACCACCCCGCGCATGACTGTCTCGTCGAAGGCGCCCATGCAGCCGATCCGAAAAGTCGGAAAGGGGGTCAGGCCGCCCCGAAACATGATGAAGCCGCGCCGCCACATGGCTTCGAAGAAGCGCTCCCGGTCGTAGCTCGGATCGGCCGGCTGATGGAAGGTCGCGATCACCGGCGACGCCACCTCGTCCGGCAGCACGGTCGCGAAACCGAGGGCTCGCAGCCCTTCGACCAGGCAGCGCCAGTTGCCCTGCACCCGCGCCAGCCGAGCCGACTGCCCCTCCAGAGCGTACTGGCGAAGCGCCGCGACCAGGGCCGCGATCGCCTGGCCCGGCGGCGTGTAGCGCCAGCGGCCCAGGTCCTCGAAGCTCCGCCATTGCCGGTGCAGATCGAGGCAGAAGGAGTGGCAGCGGCCCTCGGCGGCGGCGAGCGCCGCGCGCTCGACCAGAACCAGAGCCATGCCGGGCACGCCCTCGAGCCACTTGTTCGGCGAGAGCACGATCGCCTCGGCACCCAGCTCGACCGCGTCGATCGGCAGGCCGCCGAATGAGGCGATCGCGTCGACGATCAGACCGACGCCACGCCGCCGGCACACCGGCGCGAGCGGCTCGATCGGATTGAGCAGGCCGGTGCCGGTGTCGACATGACAGACGACGACATGGCTGATCGCGCGATCGGCGTCGATCGCGGTCGCGAGCGCATCGGCGCTCACCGGCCGGGTGAGCGGCAGATCCAGCGTGATCGAGGTGATGCCGATCGCCGGCGCGATTTCCTTCAGTCGCGCGCCGTAGAAGCCGTTGTTGACGATCAGGAGTTTGCGGTCGCGCGGCACGAGCGTGCCGAGCGTCGCCTCGTTGGCGGTGTTGCCGGTGCCCTGGAGGGGCACGCAGACATAGTGGTCGCGACCGTTCACCAGTTCGACCAGGGTGCGCCGGAACTCGGCCGTGAGCGCCAGCAACTCGGGTTCGTTCGGACTGTAGTCGCGCAGCATCGCCCGCTTGGTCGCGGCGCTGGTGGTGACCGGGCCCGGGGTCAGGATGACCCGTGGCTCAGATGTATCGCCCATGCCCTATCTGCCCGATCCGGGTCGTGGCGGGGCCGCCGTCACGGCTTCTAGCACAGTTGCGGGCCGACGCCAGGGGCGAGAGAACGTGCGAACCCGACCCCGATCAGGCCCTCACTGGCGTCTCATCGGCCAGGTCCGTCGGATCGCCAATCACCGACCGCCGGCTGCTTGAGTAACCAAGCGTGGTCGCGACCGCGTCGGCGAGCGCCAGGATGTCGCGCGTTGCCGCGGAATCCGGAGCGAACTGGCCGATCCAGCTGCCGTGCGCAAAGGCGTCGACGTGGTCGAGATGCTGGCGAAGGATTGGTGCCCAGCGCCCAGGGAGATCTTGGAGTGCCGCGCGTGTCGCCTCGTGGTACCGGGCGCCACGCTCCACCTTGTTCGGCACCAGCATGGCCATGGGCTTGCCGTCGCGGCGGCTTTCGCGGCTGATCCGAACCAAGCGCAGCGCCTGTTCGGTCGGCGCGACGTCGAGGGCCGAGGGCGTGATCGGCACCAGGATCAGGTCGGCGATCATCGTTACCGAGGCAAGCGGCGGCACCATCACCGACGGCAGATCGATCACCAGGATCTCGCCCCTGGTGGCCAGCTCGGCTGCCCGTGCCAGCCAGCGGCCCGCGGTCTGGAGGCTGATTGGCGGGACCGTCTCGATGCTGACCGGCAGCAGGCCGCTCCGACCCCAGGCGCTGGCGCTGCCCTGCGGATCGAGGTCGAGCAGCGTCACCTCGAGGCCACGGGCCGCGAGCGCGCAACTCAGGTTGACGGCAATCGTGGTCTTGCCGGTGCCGCCCTTGAGGTTGCCGCTCGCGATGATCTGGCCCTCCTTGCCAACCTGACATGCCCGGATCAGGATTCGGTTAAGCGAGGAACGTGCGTGCCGCAAGAGATTATCTCCCGCTGGGTCGTGAGCAAGCCCGCGGTGCACGCGGCGGGCGGCATCGTCGCCGCGCAGCATCGGGCTGCCGCCGAGGTCGGCGCCGGAGTTCTCGAAGCGGGCGGCAACGCGGTCGATGCTGCGATCGCCACCTCGCTTGCGCTCGCCGTGCTCGAACCCTGGATGAGCGGGCTCGGCGGTGGCGGCCTGATGGTGATCGCCAGCGCGGCCGGCGCGCCGGTCGAGCTGATCGACTTCGGCATGATCGCGCCGATGGCCCTCGACCCCTCCCACTACCCCCTGACCGGCGGACGGGATCGGGAGCTGTTCGGCTGGCCGGCGGTGCTCGAGGAGCGCAATGTCTCCGGGCCGCTCGCGATCGCGGTGCCCGGCCAGGCAGCCGGGCTCGGCCTGGCTTTCGAGCACCATGCCAGCTTGCCTTGGGCGACGCTCTGCGCGCCCGCGATCGCGCTGGCCGAGCGCGGCCTGCCCCTCGACTGGCACGCAGCCTTGAGGATCGCCCTCGCAGCCCGCGATCTGCGGCGGTTCGAGACCGCGCGCGCGATCTATCTGCCGGACGGCCTGCCACCGGCGCCCGCCCCGGATGGCACGCCCGCGCATCTGCCGCTCGGCCGGCTCGCCGAAACCCTGAGGCGAGTCGCCGCGGTCGGGCCGCAGGACCTCCTGACCGGCGAGCTGGCGTGGCTTCTGGTCGAGGACGTGCGCCAGGCGGGCGGCGTCCTGTCGCTCGACGATCTCGGCCGCTACCAGGCGCGCCGGGTGGAGCCGCTGGCGATCGACCACGCGCCCGCGGTCGTGCACGCACCGTCCGGCCTGAGCGCCGGGCCGACGCTCGCCCATGCCCTCTCGCTGATCCGGGGCAAGGTCGCCAAGGGGCCGCCCGGCCCGGACGCCTATCTCGCCTGGGCCGAGGCGCTGCTGGCCGCCTACGAGCGCCGCCTCGCCACGATGGGTGACATCGAAGACCGCCGCGACCCCGCCTGCACGACCTACATCGCGGTGGTCGACCGCGCTGGCACGATGGTCAGTCTCACTCAGACCCTGCTCTCGGTCTTCGGCAGCAAGATCGTCTCGCCGCAGACCGGTATCCTGCTCAACAACGGCATCATGTGGTTCGACCCGCGCCCCGGCCGGCCCAACTCGATGGCGCCGGGCAAGCGGCCGCTCGCCAACATGTGCCCGGTGATTGCGATCCGCGACGGCGCTCCCTGGTTCGCCCTGGGCGCGTCCGGCGGCCGCAGGATCCTGCCCGCCGTGCTGCAGCTCGCCTCGATGGTGATCGACGGCGGCCTGGACCTGGAGAGCGCCTTCCATCTGCCGCGGATCGACGTCTCGGGCGAGCCGCATGTCACGGCGGACGCGCGCCTGCCCGCGGCGATCCTTCGCGCCCTCGACGCCCGCTTCAGCGTCCGACGGATGGCGGCCTCGGTCTACCCGAACCTGTTCGCCTGCCCATCGGCGGTGCTGCGCGATCCCGCGACCGGCGACGCCGTCGGCATGACCGACCCTTCGCAACCGGTCGCGGGCGTAGCTGGACCAATGCCCGCGTAACCCTTTTCGCGCGTCGGCGACGCGGGACTGTGCAGGCCGGAGCTACGGTCGGATCGCTTTCAGTGCCGCAACTTCGCGGAGAACGGCAACGCAGCTTCGGCGGGGCGAGGCGTCGCATCGGTTCTCGGGCTTCACCGCCTCCGTCCGGCCCGCGCCGAGCCCGGACTGGCTCGGTTCCCGACGTTAGCGCAATCTTAACCACAGGTTCGGCATTTGTTCAGACGGTCCATGCGACCCTGGGAATCCCTGGCGCGCGTTCCGAGCGGACGGGAGGTGGCGCGGCTCTCCTTTAAGGTTCGTAGGACAGGATGACTTCGGGTCCCGTCGGGTCGTGGGGGTTCGGCTCGGTAAGGTCCTCGAACGCGCTGCGGATCGGGTTGGTTCGGCATGCGGTCGGGTGAGCGGCGACGCCGCACGCGAGCCGAGCGCCGGTCTCGGGTTCGCTCGGCAGCCAGGGGCGAGAGGCTCGTGCAGGGCATTCCGGTCGGGGCCCGGCGCCGCGCTCGGGTTCGTCCGGTTGCGGACGCTGGACGAGGGGTGATCGTGGCGCGGGCCGCGGCGGGCGCGCCGCCAGGGGATGGGCCTCTGGGGCGGGAGCGGTCTCGAGCGCCTGCTCGGCCTGGAGCGCTTTGAGCGTGCGCAGGGCGCGCCAGAACTCCGCCAGCGCCGCGCCGCGATAGCGGAGCAGCGTCTCGAAGGACCGGGGACCATTGCCGTCACGGATCAGGGCGAGCCCTCGCCCGCCGCCCGGATGGTGATGCTCCTCGAACAGCTCGGCCTCGATTTGGTCCGCGCGCGCGATCCCAGGCGGCGACCGCGACGCGCCAGGCCAACAAGGCCTGGAGCGCGCCCACGGGCGCCAGCTCCGCGAACAGCGCCGCCTCGAGGCCGGCGAATTCGGCGGCATCCTCTCCCGGAAGGACCACGTACTTCTCGGCGCGCATGCCGTGCCGGAGCGCATTCTGCGCCGAGCGCGCCTTGCCCTCGGGGGTCCTGGGCCCGCGCGACCTGGCACCGTTCTTCCGGCTCGCTTCGGCGCGGGCACTGCTGCTGGAGACGGCCGCGCGCCGCGCGGCGCCTGCACTGGACATGGCGGTGATCCTTTGGCTTGGGTCGGTCTGGGAGATGGCGGCGGTGCCAGGGGCTCGCCCGGGCAGAGGCGCAAGTCTAACCGATCCTAGGAATTTTGTCCAGCGTCGCCGCGCTTCGAGGAGGTCGAGCACTGGTCGCTCACGACCCTATCGCGCACCCCGTTTGGAAGGGGCTTGAGCTAAGCGAGAATGGCGTGGCTGTCTGAACCAAGGGGGGACAGCCATGAAGCGCCGCCGATGGAAGCCGGAGCAGAAGGCGCTGATCGTGCTCGAGGGGCTGAAGGGTCGCCCGATCGGCGAGCTGTGCACCGAGCACGAGATCAGCCAGGCCCAGTACTATCAGTGGCGCGACCAGTTCCTGGCCAACGCCGCGAAA
>JBKPDM010000235.1:0-7890 GCA_046727895.1 Pseudomonadota bacterium
AGGTTGTAATAGGCCATGCTGACCGGCCAGGCGCGCCCGTCGCCGTCTTTGGCGGGCCCGCCCACCAGAGGCTCGATCTGCCTGGGCTGACCGATCACCGAGCTGATCTGGGTCAGGGCATCGAAGCCCCAGCCGTCGAACACCTTGTGGCTGAGGAAGCGCGCGCCCTGGTCCGCGCCGGCTAAGATCCGCCGCATGTGCTTGGTCGGAAAGATCGTCCCCGGCGGCAACCGGACATCGCGCTCGCTCGGCGCCGAGAATTTGGCGACCCCGCTGCCGTCGGGCTGCAGGCGCGCCTCGCCGCGATATTCTTCCTGCATCCCTTCGTCGTTGTAGCTGCGGATGGTGTACTGCAGCTGCGAGCCGTCGGTCGATTCCCAGCTGCTGAAACGGACGTCGTGGTTGAAGCCGCCGCCGTCCTCGGTCGTCGCGACGAAGCCGAGGCGCTGGCGCGACAGCCAGCCGTCACAGGCGAGGCGCCACTCGATGACCAGGGCGCCCTGCACGTCGACCAGGTTGCTGGTGCTTTGCCTGCCGTGCAGGTCCAGGCGGTAGGCGGCGATATGGGGTGCTAGCGCCGCGGCGGCGACGGGCGCCGTCAGAACCCCGAGGCCGAGGAGCGCCAAGGTCCAGGCTTTGACGATGATGCTGATGTGTATCCCTCCCGATCCCGTGCATGGTCGCACGATGCGCCAGCATCGGCCAGGAAATAGCGATCCGCCGGTTAGCCGGAACAGCCGTGATGCTCGAGACGGCGCTCGACGCTCGGGCCAGCGGCCAGCGATTCGACGCGGGCCGGGACCATCTCGGCGCAGTGCTGCCCGGCCGCCCGGCGCCCGAAGTCGTTAACTAACCACCCGGCGAGGCCGGCGCGGGCGTGGGCTGCTGCAGCGTGATGCCGTGGATGCCGCCGCCGCCCAAGACCAGATCGCGCGCCTCGATCTGCACCACCCGGCGCTCCGGAAAGGCGGCCGCGGTCGCCTTGTAGGCCGGGTTGTCCATGGCATCGTTGAACATCGGCATGATCACGGCGCCGTTCGCGAGATAGACATTGACGTAGGATGCCGGCACGCGGCGCCCGTCGTCGCGAAATCTGGCCGCTGGCTGCTCAATCTCGACCACCTCGAGCTCACGGCCGCTCGCATCGCGCTCGGCCCGGAGCCGGGCCAGATTGTCCTGCAGAATGGCGTAATTGGCGTCGTCGGTGGCCCGGGTGCTCAGGGCCAGCACCACGCCCGGACGGGCGAAGCAGGCCAGGTTGTCGACATGGCCGCCGGTCGGATCGCCGACCAGACCCTGCTCGAGCCAGATCACCTTGGTCACGCCGAGATGATCGGCGAGCGCCACCTCCGCTGCGGCGCGCTCGAGGCCCGGGTTGCGTTTTCGATCGAGCACCGAGCCGGCACAGACCAGGCAGGTGCCTTCGCCGTCGACGTGCAGACCGCTGCCCTCGAGCACCACGGGCGCCGTGAAGCGCCGGATCTGCAAGCGCTCGCAGATCGCCTCGGCTAGGCGGGTGTCGTTGGCGTACGCGGGCGAGGCCCCGCCATAGCCGTCGAAGCGCCAGTCGATGCCCGCCAGCTGTCCGCTCGGGTCGCGGACGAAGGTCGGCCCGGTGTCGCGAAGCCAGGAATCGTCGTGATCGAGCGGCAGGATCGAGATCCCCTGACCACATTGCAGCGAGGCCTCGGCGGTCAGATCGGGCCGCGCGATCATGGTCACCGGCTCGAACTGTGCGATCGCCTGGGCGACCTCGACATAGGCCTGGCGGGCCGCCGGCATGTGCTCGCCCCAGAGCTCCGGCCGGCACGGCCAAGCCATCCAGCAACGCTCGTGCGGCGCCCACTCGGGCGGCATCGCGAAGCCTTCGTTGCGCGGCGTGGTCACTCGCTGCGGCCTCCATCCCCGGGGTCCCCGGGCGGCTACAGTACCGGCGCCCGGCGGCGGCGCGCAAGCGCGCACTCGACCTTGCCGGGCGGCGACCGGGGAGGGGCGATCGCGCCAGGCGTGCGTGCCGCGGCGACGCGCACCATCGCGCTTTGCCTCTGGCCCGCGGGCGGGCGGCCGGTTATCGTCAAGGCGTGAGCCCCTTCCAACCGAGGAGAGCCTGGTGACCAGCGCGATCGAGCAGAGGCTGGCGGCGCGGGGGCTCGAGCTGCCTGACGCGCCCGCGCCCGCCGCCAACTACGTGCCTTACACGATCAGCGGCAAGCTGCTCTTCGTGGCTGGCCAGGTGCCACTCCGCCAGGGCCAGGTCGCGGTCCGCGGCCGTCTCGGCGACGGGGTCAGCCTCGAGCGGGGCCAGGAGGCGGCGCGGCTCTGCGCCCTCAACCTGCTCGCTCAGGCCAAGGCCGCCTGCGGCGGCGATCTGGGCAGGCTCGCGCGCTGCCTGAAGCTCGGCGGTTTCGTCAGCTGCACGGCCGAGTTCACCGATCATCCTAAGGTCGTCAACGGCGCCTCCGATCTGATGGTCGAGGCGATGGGCGAGGCCGGGCGACATGCACGCTTTGCAGTCGGCTGTGCGAGCTTGCCGCTCAATGCTGCGGTCGAGGTCGAGGCGATCTTTGAGCTCGCCTGAGCCGCCCGGCGCGACGGTCGGGGATAAGCTCGAGGTCAAGCTGGTCCAGGGCATCGGCGGGTTCGATCCGGCCAGCTGGGACGCCTGCGTCGGCGCCGATCAGCCCTGCCTCAGCCACGCCTTCCTCCTGGCGCTCGAGGAGAGCGGCTCTGCCTGCCGGGAGACCGGGTGGCTGCCGGTGCATTTCGCCCTCGAGGCGGGCGGGCGGCTGCTCGGCTGCGCGCCGATGTATCTGAAGAGCCACTCCTACGGCGAGTATGTCTTCGACTGGGGCTGGGCGAACGCCTACGAGCGCGCCGGCGGCCGCTACTATCCGAAGCTCCAGGTCGCGGTGCCGTTCACGCCGGTGCCGGGGCCGCGGCTGCTGACCCGCCCGGGTGCCAGCGACGAGGTGCGGGGTGTGCTCGCGCGCGGCCTGCTCGGCGCCGCCGAGCAGCTCGGGGTCTCCTCGCTGCACGTCACCTTCTGCCCCGAGGCGGAGCGGCGCTGCCTCGCCGCCGCCGGCCTGCTCGAGCGCCAGGGCGTCCAGTATCACTGGCGAAACCGCGGCTATCGGAGCTTCGATGACTTCCTCGGTGCGCTCAAGAGCGGCCGGCGCAAGACGATTCGCAAGGAGCGCGCCCGGATCGCCGAGCAGGGCCTCGGCCTCGAGATCCTGACCGGCGCGGCGCTCACGCCTGCGATCTGGGATCAGTTCTATCCCTTCTACCGTGCGACCGTCGACAAGCGCTGGGGCGGCGCCTATCTGCGCAAGCGCTTCTTCTACCGGCTCGGCGAGACCATGCCCGAGCGGGTGGTTCTGGTCATGGCCCGCCACGGTGGGCGCTACGTCGCGGGCGCCCTAAACCTCCTGGGCTCCGAGACGCTCTACGGCCGCGTCTGGGGCTGCCGGCGGGAGTTCGAATTCCTCCACTTCGAGGCCTGCTACTATCAGGCAATCGAGTTCGCGATCGGCCATGGCCTCGGGCGGGTCGAGGCCGGCGCGCAGGGGCCGCACAAGCTGCAGCGCGGTTATGAGCCCGTTGTCACCTACAGCGAGCACTGGATCCGCGACCCCGGCTTTCGCGATGCCGTCGAGCGATTTCTCGCCGAGGAACGCTGCGAGATGGCCGCCGATCTGGAGCGCTTGCGCGCCATTCTACCCTACCGCCAAGCTTCCTAGGACGCGCTGTCGCAGGGTCCAAACCCCGTCGACCATACTCGCGGCGCGGATTCCCACGGTCGCATGGACCACTCTGATACAGTGGGGGGCAATGGTTGACGAAGGGTTAACAAAACGGCGAGCGCCGCCAATAGCGCTGCAGCGACAGTCAAGAGTGCCGCGTACGATCAAGCGGTCACGCATCGCGGTGGAGCAACAGTGAGCATTGATTGCAAGTCTCTGCGCCTGTCCGATGAAGGCATGATCTTGTCGCGATTCCTCTACCGTATCCTGGCCACGTTCAATAAAGAGGAGAGTGGAGCGGGGAGTACCGGCGGATCGGCGGCGCCGGACGGGCGGAGGTATGAGTCACACTTGACAGTCGCACCGAGCAGTTTAAGTGGGACGCGAACTCTTGGCTGGAAATGGCTCGGGGCGCCTCCGATCTGCCGAAAACCGGCGGGTTCGCTTGGCGCGGCGGGATCATGAAAAAATGTTCAGTTGCATCGACGCGCGGCCTGCGCCATTCCGACACCGCGCGGTGACAGGCCCGCGCATCGCGGGCCGCGCGCCGTGGGAGTGGTGTCGGGCAAGAAAGTGGATGGGGCGATGGACAGGTTGCTGGCGATCGAAGGGCTGAGCAAGCGCTTCGGGCCGATTGTTGCGGTCGATGGCATCGATTTCACCGTCGAGCGCGGCGAAGTGCTCGGTTTTCTCGGGCCGAACGGCGCCGGCAAATCGACCACCATGCGCATGATCACCGGCTATCTGCCGCCCGATCACGGGCGGATCGAGGTCTGCGGCATCGACCTCGCGCGCGACCCGATCGAGGTCCGCCGGCGGATCGGCTATCTGCCCGAGGGCGCGCCCGCCTACGGCGACATGACGCCCGCGAGCCTGCTCGCTTTCGTCGCCGAGCTGCGCCGCTACGTGGGCGCCGAGAAGCGCTCACGGGTCGAGGCGATGGTCGAGCGGCTCGAGCTGCAATCGGTCCTGCACCAGCCGATCGAGACTCTCTCCAAGGGCTTCAAGCGGCGGGTCGGCCTCGCGATCGCGCTCCTCCACGACCCGGAGGTCCTGATCCTCGACGAGCCGACCGACGGCCTCGACCCCAACCAGAAGCACCACGTCCGCGCGCTGCTCGCCGACATGGCTAAGGACAAGGCGATCATCATCTCGACCCACATCCTGGAGGAGGTCGACGCGCTCTGCACCCGGGCGATCGTGATCGCCCGGGGACGGATCGTCGCCGATGCCAAGCCGACCGAGCTCGAGGCGCGCTCGAGCTACCACAACGCGGTGACGCTGCGCCTGCCGGCCGATCAGATGGCGCCGGCCGAGGCCGTGGTCGCCGGGGTCGAGGGCGTGGTTCGGGTCGAGGCGAGCGATCTCGGCGGCGGCCTCGGCCAGCTGCTCGCCTTCCCGCGCGAGCGGGCCGAGATCCTCGATCCCGTCTGCCGGGCGATCGAGCGGGCCGGCCTCGGGCTCAACGAGGTCTACGTCGATCGTGGCCGCCTCGATGAGGTGTTCCGCCAGCTGACCCAGGCGGCCTGAGGGGGAAGCGCGCGATGCATGCCATCCTGACCATCGGCCGGCGCGAGCTCGTGGCCTATTTTGCCTCGCCGCTCGCCTACGTCTTCATCGTCATCTTCCTGGTGCTCGCCGGCGGGCTGACCTTCTACGTCGGCGCCTGGCTCGAGCGAGGCCAGGCCGATCTGCAGGCGTTCTTCAACTGGCACCCCTGGCTCTATTTGTTCCTGGTGCCGGCGGTCGGCATGCGGCTCTGGGCCGAGGAGCGCAAGACCGGCACGGTCGAGTTCCTGATGACCCAGCCGGTGACCACGCTCCAGGCGGTGCTCGGCAAGTTTCTCGCCGCCTGGCTGTTCATCGGCATCGCGCTGGTCCTGACCTTTCCGATCTGGCTGACCGTCAACTATCTCGGCCATCCGGACAACGGGGTGATTCTCGCCGGCTACATCGGCAGCTGGCTGATGGCGGGCGGGCTGCTCGCGATCAGCGCGGCGGTCTCGGCGCTGACCAAGAACCAGGTGATCGCCTTCGTGCTCGCCGCCGCGATCTGCTTTCTGTTCATGATGAGCGGGCTCGAGCTGGTGCAGGCCTTCTTCCGGGGCTGGGCGCCGGACTTCTTCGTTCACACCATAGCCAGTCTCAGCGTGCTGACCGGCTTCGAGAACATCTCGCAGGGCGTGATCGATCTGCGTGACGTCGTGATGTTCGGCTCGCTGATCGTGCTCAGCCTGTTCATCAACGTCACCCTGGTCGAACTGAAGAAGGGCAGCTGAGCCATGCGGGACAAGCTCGCGCGCCTCGATCGCAACCGGCTCGGCCTGATCGGCATCGGCCTGGCGGTGATCCTCTTCCTCGCGATCAACGTGCTGGCGGACGGCCTCCTGACCTCGAGCCGCCTTGATCTGACCGCGGATCGGCTGTTCACATTGTCGGATGGCACCAAGCAGCTGCTCGCCTCGATCGACGAGCCGGTCGATCTGCGTCTCTACTACTCGAAGGAGCTCGATGGCGTCGGGCCGTATTTCAGCAACCATGCGCAGCGGGTCGAGGAGCTGCTCGCGGCCTATCAGCGGCTCTCGGGCGGCAAGGTGCGCATCGAGCGGCTGGATCCGGAGCCGTTCTCGCCGGAGGAGGATCTGGCCGTGGCCGAGGGGCTCCAGGGCCTGCCGATCCGCGACGACGGCACGCTCGCCTATTTCGGTGTCTCCGGACGCAACTCGACCGACGACCACCAGGTGATCAGCTATCTGGCGCCCGAGCGGGCGAACTTCCTCGAGTATGATCTGACCCGCATGGTCTACGATCTGGCCCATCCCGAGAAGCCGGTGGTCGCGGTGCTCGGCGACCTGCCGCTGATGGGCAGCCAGTTCAACCAGTACCAGCCCTGGAAGGTGCTGGAGAGCATGTACCAGTTCTTCGACGTCCGCTTTCTCGGCGGCAAGCAGGCCAAGATCGCCGACGACGTCAAGGTGTTGATGCTGGTGCAGCCGGAGACCCTCGACCAGGCGACCCTCTACGCCATCGATCAGTTCGTCATGCGCGGCGGCCGCGTGCTCGCCTTCGTGGACCCGCTCTCCGAGGTCATGGCCGCGGGCATGAACCCCATGGCCGGTCCCGGGGGCGACGCGATCAAGGCGCTGGAGCCGCTGCTCGCGGCCTGGGGCGTCGAGATCGCCGACGCCAAGGTGATCGGCGACCGGAACGCGGCGCAGCGGGTCACGGCCCGGATCGCCGGCCGCGAGATGGTCACCGACTATCTGCCCTGGCTGGCTCTCGGTCCGGACCAGCTCGCCAGCAACGATGTCGTCACGGGCGAGCTGAAGCGGCTCGACCTGAACTCGGTCGGTTCGATCGAGGCCCGCAAGGGTGCCACCACGACGATCGAACCCCTGGTCGTCTCGAGCCCGCTCGCAATGCAGATCGACGTCGACAAGATCCGCACCGAGCCCGACCCGGCCAAGCTGCTGGCCGATTTCGTGCCGGCCGGCAAGCCGTTCACGCTCGCGGCACGGATCACCGGGCCGGTCAAGAGCGCCTTCCCCAAGGGCCCCCCCGAGGGGGTCACGAGCGAGGGCAAGCACCTCGCCGAGGCCAGCGCGCCGCTCAGTCTGATCCTGGTCGCCGACAGCGACCTCCTGGCCGACGCCACCTGGGTTCGTTCGCAGGATCTGCTCGGTCAGTCGATCGCCATCCCGATCGCCAACAACGGCGATTTCGCGGTCAACGCGCTCGACAACCTCACGGGTAGTCAGGCGCTGATCAGCCTGCGCGGCCGGGGCCTGACCGATCGGCCCTTCGAGGTCGTGCGCAACATGGAGCGGGTGGCCGAGGACAAGTTCCGCGCCAAGGAGGAGGAGCTCAAGACCAAGCTCGACGAGACCCAGAAGAAAATCCGGTCGCTGCAGGACGAAGAGCAGCAGAGCGGGGTGATTCTGACCGCGGCGCAGCAGAACGAAATCGACAACTTCCGCGGCGAAATGATCACGCTGCGGCAGGAGCTGCGCGGCGTGCAGCGCTCGCTGCGCGAGAACGTCGAGAGCCTGTCGACCTGGGTCAAGATCGTGAACATCTGGGCGGTGCCGGTGCTGATCGCCCTGGTCGCGATTGTCGTCGCCCTGGTCAGGCGGGCGCGGACCAGGCG
>JBKPDM010000236.1:0-4568 GCA_046727895.1 Pseudomonadota bacterium
GTCTCCCAGGTCCGCCGCGCCCCGATCACCGTGCAGAACGTCGTCACCTACGACGTGGTGGTGAGCGTCGAAAACCCCGATCTGCGGCTGCTGCCCGGCATGACCGCGAACACGCGCATCATCACCGCCGAGCGCAACGACGTCCTCAGGGTGCCGGTGCAGGCGCTCAAGTTCTCGCCGGAGGGCTTCGCCGGGAAGGGCAGAAACGCGGCGGCGGGCAAAGCCGAGTCCGGCGCGCATGTCTGGGTTCTGCGCAACGGCAAGCCGGCGCGCATCCCGATCGTCGCCGGCCTCGATGACGGCACCTACGCGGAGGTCGTCCGCGGCGACCTGAAGCCGGCTGATCAGGTGGTCATCAACGAAGTCAGCCCGGGTGGACCGAGCAGCCGCGGCGGGCAAGCGCCGCGCCCGCCGTTCCGCTTCGGCGCATGAGCGGGAGCTCGGGCCATGAGCGCTCCGGTCAAGTCAGGAACGTCACCAAGATCTATCGTCTGGGCGACGTCGAGATCGAAGCGCTGCGCGGCGTCGACCTGACGGTCGAGCAGGGCGAGTTCGTCGCGCTCATGGGCGCGTCGGGCTCGGGCAAATCGACCCTGATGTACATCCTGGGCTGCCTCGATCGACCGAGCAGCGGCGACTACCTTCTCGAAGGGACCGATATCGCCGGGCTCGACGAGCCGTCACTGGCCGACATCCGGAGCCGGCGGGTCGGCTTTGTCTTCCAGAGCTTCAATCTGCTGGCGCGCACGAGCGCCGCCGAGAACGTCGCCCTGCCGCTGTTCTACTCGGGGCGGTGGTCCGAAGGCGCGGCGCGGGCCAGGCAGGCGCTCAGCTTCATTGGCCTTAGCGGTCGGGAGGACAACCATCCGGCCCAGCTCTCGGGCGGACAGCAGCAGCGCGTCGCGATCGCCCGCGCGCTGATCAATGATCCGGCCGTCCTCTTGGCCGACGAGCCGACCGGCAACCTCGATTCGCGCACCGCGAACGAGATCATGACCACCATCCGTGCGCTCAATCGCGAGCGGGGGCTCACGGTGGTCCTGGTCACGCACGAGCCGGACATGGCCGCGTTCGCCGATCGGATCGTCACGATGCGCGACGGCCGCATCGTCGCCGACCACCGCAACGAGGAGCAGCCGCCACCCGCATCGGCGCAGCTGGCCGCGATCCGGCCGCCGGACTCCGGCACGCCGCCGCCGCCGGCGCCCGCCGCGCCCTCGCGCGAGATCTGGTCCTTCGCCGGCATGGCCGTGCAGGTCGCCGGCCGCGCGCTCGCCCGCAACAAGCTGCGCTCCGCCCTCACCATGCTCGGCGTGTTCATCGGCGTCGCGGCCCTGATCGCCATGGTCGCGGTCGGCGAAGGCGCGAACGCCGCCGTCAGGGCGCAGATCGAGAGCCTCGGGACCAACCTCCTGATCGTCGTGCCCGGGGCCACGACCTCCAATGGCGTGCGCGCCGGTTCCGGCAGCGCCTCGACGCTCACCGTGACCGATGCGGACGCGATCAGAAAGGACGATGCCGCGGTCGCCGACGTCAGCTATCTCGTCCGCCAGGTCGGCCAGCTCCAGTCGGCAACCAGAACTGGAGCACCGCGATCCAGGGCGTCACCCCGAGCTACCTCACGATTCGCAACTGGGCCGTGGTCGCCGGGCGGCCCATGAGCGAGGACGACCTGCGCAGCGCCGCGAGCGTCTGCCTGCTCGGCCAGACGGTGCTCAGGAATCTGTTCGGCACATACGAGGACCCGATCGGAAGCACCATCCTGGTGAAGAGCGTACCGATGCGGGTGATCGGGGTGCTCGCCGCCAGAGGCCAGTCGGGCTTCGGTCAGGATCAGGACGACGTGATCCTGATCCCCTTCACCACCGCCGAGCGCAAGGTCCTCGGCGTCGCCGCTCCGACCCAGGCGGAGACGAGCGCCACCTCGATCTACACGGCGCCACCCAACCCGCTCGGCATCCAGCCGAAGCTCGCCGGCTACGTCAACACCATCTTCGTCCAGGCGATCAGCACCGAGATGGTCCCGACCGCGCTGCAACAGGTGACCCGGACCCTGGAGCGCCGCCATCACATCGCGCCCGGGCAAAACGACGACTTCGGCGTCCGCAACATCAGCGACATCACCCAGGCGGCCGAAGGCAGCAGCCGGGTGATGGCCCTCCTGCTCGCCGCGGTCGCCTCGATCTCCCTGGTCGTCGGCGGGATCGGCATCATGAATATCCTGCTGGTATCGGTCACCGAGCGGACCCGCGAGATCGGCATCCGGATGGCGATCGGCGCGCGCCGGATCCACGTCCTGCTCCAGTTCCTGGTCGAAGCGGTGCTGCTCAGCGTGATCGGCGGCGGCGCCGGCATCGTCACCGGGATCGCCGCCTCGAAGCTGATCTCGGCGCTCGCCGGCTGGCCCACGCTGCTCTCGCCCCTGGTCATTGCCGGCGGCTTCGTGTTTTCCGCGGCGGTCGGGGTGTTCTTCGGCTATTACCCGGCGCGCCGCGCCTCGCACCTCGATCCGATCGAGGCGCTGCGCTACGAGTAGCGGGGCCAGAGGTGAGCGCGCCCGATCCGATCGCACCGTCCTCGTTCGCCGGCCGCCCGCGGCGCGCCGGCGGCGTCCTCGCGGCGCTACTGCTCGCCGGTTGCGCGGTCGGGCCCGATTTCGTCAAGCCGGCACCGCCCGCGGTGCCGGCCTACACCTCGAGCGCGATGCCCGAGCAGCTCACCCCCGGCTCCGGCGAGGCGGACCAGCGAATCGCGAACGGCCAGACGATCGCCGCCGGCTGGTGGCAGCTGTTTCACTCGCCACCGCTCGATGCGGTGCTGAGCGAGGCGATCGCCGGCAACCAGACCCTGGCCGCAGCGAACGCCACGCTCGCCCAGGCGCAGGAGGCGCTCAACCAGGCCCGGGCCGCGTTCTATCCGCAGATCGATCTCGCGCTCAGCGCGCGGCGCGATCAGACGACCTCGCTGCGTTCCACGTCGGGCCGGTCGGGCGGGGGCGGCGGCGGCTCGACGTCGGTCTCCAATCTCTACAACCTCGGGCCATCGGTCAGCTACACCCCGGACGTCTTCGGCGCGACGCGGCGCAAGGTCGAGCAGGAGCAGGCGCTCGCCCAATCCCAGGCCTATCAGCTGGCCGCCGCCTACCTCACGCTGACCGGCAACGCGGTCAGCCAGGCGATCAACATCGCCTCCGCCCGGCTACAGATCAAAGCGACCGAGGACATCATCGCCGAGGACGAGCAGAACCTCGCCCTGGTCCGGGCCAAGTTCCAGGCCGGCAAGGCGGCGCGGACCGACGTTCTGATCGCCGAGAGCCAGCTCGCCAACGACCGCACGCTCCTGCCGCCGCTCAGCCAGCAGCTGAGCGTCGCACGCCACGCCCTTGCGGTTCTGAGCGGCAAGTTTCCCCAGCAGTCGGGTGCTTTGAATTTCGATCTCGCGGCGTTCACGCTGCCGGGCGAACTGCCCCTCAGCCTGCCCTCGCAGCTGGTCCGCCAGCGGCCGGACATTCTCTCCGCCGAGGCCAATCTGCATGCCGCCAGCGCCGCGGTCGGCGTCGCCACCGCCCAGCTCTATCCGACCGTGACGCTCTCGGCCTCCTTCGGCTATGAATCGACCGACCTCGGCGCGCTGTTCCAGGGCTCGAGCGAGATCTGGAGCCTCGTCTCCGGCCTCTCCGCGCCGATCTTCCACGGCGGCGCCCTTCAGGCGCAGCGGCGCGGCGCGATCGATGCGTTCCAGTCCTCGCTCGCCACCTATCAGCAGACCGTGCTCCAGGCTTTCGGTCAGGTCGCCGACACGCTGCGCGCGCTCGCCAACGATGCCGATCTGGTCGGCGCCGGGCGGCGCGCCCTCGACGTCGCCAACGCCACGCTCGCTCTCCAGCGGCTGAGCTACACCGCCGGCAAGTCGGATCTGATCCAGCTGCTCGATTTCAGCGGCTCTACCAGCAGGCTCTCCTCGGCTACGCGCGCGACCAGGCGCAGCGCTTTCAGGACACGTCTGAAAGCTGGCGGCGACCGTCTGGCCGACGTTGACGTCGCGCAGCACCACCGTGCCATCGACCGGCGAGACGATGTTGGTGTAGTCGAGATTGACCTGCGCCGCGTGCAGCTCCGCGGCGCGCTGGTTGATGCTGCTCTCATCGAGGGCGACCTGCGCGGTGCCCTGGTCGAAGGCGCTCTTGTCGCTGTCGACGTTATCCTGCGAGACGATGCCCTGCCTGAGGAGCTTCTTGTCGCGCTCGTAGTTCACCTTGGCATAGGCGAGGCTGGCCCGGTCCTTGTTGAGCTGCGCCCGGGCGCTTTCCAGATTGGCGCTCGCCTGGTCGACCACGACCTGGAACGGGCGCGGATCGATCTTGGCGCAGAGCTGCCCCGCCTTCACCTGGGTGTTGTAGTCGCAGTAGAGGTGCTGGATGACGCCCGAGACGTAGGACCCGACCTCGACGGTGACGACCGGATTGACCGCGCCCGTGGTGACGATGGCGCGCACGATGTCGCCGGTGCTCACCGGCGCTGTGACGCGTACTGCGGCTCGGCCGCCTGCTCCTGCTGCCACACGTAGGC
>JBKPDM010000237.1:0-4364 GCA_046727895.1 Pseudomonadota bacterium
CCCCCGAACCGAGCGTCCAACCGGAGCCCGCGCCCGAGCCGGTCACCCAACCCGAGCCCGCGCCCCAACCGGCGCCGCCACCCGAGGTGGCCAAGCCCGAACCGCCACCGCCCGCACCACCGGCACCCAAGCCAACCTTCAAGCCTGAGCCGCCGAAGGTGGTGGCGAAGGAGCCGCCACCGCGGCCTAAGCCCGAACCGCAGCCGCAGGCCAAGCCAGAGCCGCCGAAGCCTGAGCCGCCCAAGGAGGACGCCTTCGCGGCGCTGTTGAAGAGCGTCGAGCAGATGGATCGCCGCGTCGAGAGCCAAGACGTCCAGACCGGCCAGGGTCGCAGCGCCGTCGCCGAAGGGCAGGCGCGCACGACCATCGGCGAGGCGCCGCTCAGCTTCAGCGAGCTCGACGCCCTCAGGCGACAGATCGGCGGCTGCTGGACCCTGCCGGTTGGGGCCGAGGGCATTCAGGACATGGTCGTGCAGCTGCGCATCGAGGTGCGGCCGGATCGAACCGTACAGCGAGTGACGATCCAGGATCAGTCGCGGCTCGATCGCGATCCGAGCTTTCGCGCGGTCGCCGAGAGCGCCCGCCGGGCGGTTGACAAATGCAGCCCGCTCAATCTACCGCCCGGGAAGTACGGCGTATGGCGTGACATCATGATGAACTTCTATCCCCAGGATGCGATCAGCGGCTGATGCGCAAACTTCCCTTTGCAGCCTTGCTCCGCCAGCTCGGATGGTGGCTCCTGCTGGCGTTGACGATGGCGCCCGGCGCAGCCAAGGCGGTGCTCGAGCTGGACATTACTCAGGGTATCGTCGAGCCGCTGCCGATCGCCATCAGTGAGTTCTACGGTGCCACACCGGCCGCCCAGCAGCGGGGTCGGGATATCGCGGACGTGGTGAGCGCGGACCTGGAGCGCTCGGGACTGTTTCGGCCGATCGACCGGCGTGCCTTCATCCAGTCGCCCGAGGAGCTGCGCAACCTGCCTCGCTTCGCCGACTGGCGTCAGATCAACGCCCAGGCCCTGGTCAGCGGCAACGTCGACGAGAGCGCCGATGGCCACCTCGACGTCGAATTCCGCCTCTGGGACGTGTTCGCCGGAGTTCAGATGCGTGGCTTACGCTTTTCCGCGACCGACGACAACTGGCGCCGGGTCGCTCACCAGATTGCCGATGCCGTCTACGAGCGCATTACCGGCGAGGGCGGCTACTTCGATACCCGCATCGTCTATGTCGCCGAAAGCGGCCCCTCGACCGATCGGGTGAAGCGCCTCGCCATCATGGACCAGGACGGCGCCAATCACCGCTTTCTGACCGACGGCGCCAACCTGGTCCTGACTCCGCGGTTTACCCCGGATGCGAGGCAGGTGGCGTTCATGATCTACCGAGGCCGGGTGCCGCAGGTTTACCTGCTCGATCTGGCAAGCGGGCGCCAGCAAAAGCTCGGCGATTTCGCCGGCATGACCTTCGCCCCGCACTTCTCCCCCGATGGCCGCTTCGTGGCCATGTCGCTGGCCGAAGGCGGCAACTCCGACATCTACGTTCTTGACCTCCAGACCAACGTGCAGCGGCGGCTGACCACCGAGGCCGCGATCGACACCTCGCCGTCGTTCTCGCCCGACGGCCGGCGCCTGGTGTTCAACTCCGATCGGGCCGGCACGCCGCAGCTCTACGTGATGACCGCCGACGGCAGCGGTGTGCAGCGGATCAGCTTCGGCGAGGGTCGCTACGGCAGCCCGGTGTGGTCGCCGCGGGGCGATCTGATCGCCTTCACGAAGATCCAGGGCGGCCTGTTCCACATCGGCGTGATGCGGCCCGACGGCAGTGACGAGCGCCTGCTCACCAAGAGCACGCTCGACGAGAGCCCGACCTGGTCGCCAAATGGTCGGGTGATCCTGTTCACTCGCGAGGACTATCAGACCAACCGCTCGCGCCTGTTCAGCATCGACGTGACCGGCTACAACGAGCGCGAGGTGCCGACGCCGCTCGACGCCTCCGACCCGGACTGGTCGAACCAGGTGCCCTAGTCTCATGAACCCAATTGATCCGGCGACGGCGCAACCTTTAGGATGAGTGCGTTTCGGCTGCCACAGCCCGATCGGCTCGATGCCAGGTGTCGTTGATGATCGTGCATTCGCCGCTCGATCCCGAGGGTCGCGGCGCAACATGGAGCCCTCGATGATCGCCAACGCAGTTCGTGTGTGCGCCGTGCTGGCGCTGCTGGCGGGTTGCACCTCGACCGATGAGAACCCGGCAACCCGGGGTGGAGCCACCTCCGGTGCCGCAGGCGCCGGGGGCGGCGCCGGCATCTCGAGCTCGAACCTGCCGGGCCAGGCCACTCCGGGCACCCAGCAGGACCTCGAGGTGAACGTGGGCGATCGCGTCTTCTTCGATTACGACAGCTCGGTCCTCAGCCCGCAGGCCACGCAGACGCTGGATAAGCAGGCGGCATGGCTCAAGCAGTACCCGAACGTGATCGTCACGATCGAGGGGCACGCCGACGAACGCGGTACGCGGGAGTACAATCTTGCCCTCGGCGATCGCCGGGCCAATGCGGTGCGGAACTACCTGGTGGCGCTTCAGATCAGCGGCGATCGCATCCTGACCATCTCCTACGGCGAGGAGCGTCCGGCCGATCCGGGCCACGACGAGACCGCATGGGCCAAGAACCGGCGCGCCGTGACCATGGTCAGCACGCCGGGTACCTGATGTCCACGCGACCGCCAACCGCTCATCGACAATCCGCCGCTCGCCTGGCGACGGCGGGACTGGCGCTGTTCTTCTGCACTCTGGCGATGCCCGCGGGAGCTGAGTTGCCCGCCGTGATTGCCGACGTCGAGCGACTCCGCGCCGAAGTCGCCGCACTGCGGGGCGTCGAGCTGGCTCAGGCCACCGACCCGGCTCGCCTGGCTGGCTTCGAGGTGCGCCTTCAGCAACTCGAGGAAGAGCTGCGTGGTCTGACCGGGCGCATCGAGCAGCTCGAGTACGGTCAGCGCACGCTCGAGCAGCGGTTCGATCAGCTGGTCGGGGATCTGGACCAGCGCCTGGGCGCGCTCGAGCAGGGTGCGCCCGCCAAGGGCGCCGCGGCGAAGCCTCTGGCGCGCGCCGGATCGCCACCGTCACCGGCGCCCGAGGCGACGCCTCCGCCGACCGTCGCACGGGCGCCGGCGCAGCAGCAGTCAGAGCAGATCCTCGGCCAGGTGCCGCAGAGCGCCGTGCTCGGTCAGCCGCGCCCCGAACCTTCGGCGATCGCACCGACGCCCCAGACCAGGGAGGTCACCCCGCAACAGCAGTACGATGCCGCCATGGAGCTGCTGCGGGCCGGGGACTATGCCGGCGCAGAGCGTGGGCTGCAGTTGTTCCTGGACCTCAATCCCCAGCATCCACTGGCGGCCAACGCCGCCTACTGGCTGGCCGAAAGCCAGTATGTGCGCAAAAACTACACCGCCGCCGCCGCCTCGTTCGCGCGTAACTACCGCACCTACGGGAAGAACGCCGCCAAGGCGCCCGACAATCTCTTGAAGCTCGGCATGTCGCTCGACGCTCTGGGCGAAAAGGACAAGGCCTGCCTGTCCTACGCCCAGCTGGACAAGGAGTTTCCAGACGCTCCCGCGCAGATCCAGCAGGCATTGGCCCGCGAGCGGAGCCGCGCCGGCTGCGCCTGAGCCACACGCCGCCGGCCACCTCGACCCCGAGGATCTGGATGACGCACGCTTTGCCGTGCTGATGGCGCCGCTCGGCCCGTTCGAGACGCGGCCGCGGCTGGCCGTCGCGGTTTCGGGCGGCCCCGACAGCCTGGCGCTCGCTCTGCTCGCCGAGCGCTGGACGAAGGCCCGTGGCGGCGAGGTCGTCGGGCTGATCGTCGATCACGGCCTGCGTCCGGAGGCCGCCGCCGAAGCGCGCCAGACCGCGCTCTGGCTGGCCAGGCGCCGCATCCCGCATCAGATCCTGACCTGGCCCGGCCCCAAGCCGCGCACCGGCATCCAGGCGGCCGCGCGCACGGCCCGCTATGAGCTGCTGAGCGACTGGTGCCGCAGCGCGGGCGTCCTGCACCTGCTGCTCGGCCATCATCGCGACGATCAGGCCGAGACCCTGGCGCTTCGTCAGGCGCGCGGCAGCGGTCAGGACGGGCTGGCCGGCATGGCGGGCGTGCGCGAGGTCGCCGGACTACGGCTTCTCCGGCCCTTGCTGCCGGTCGCCAAGTCGACGTTGATCGCGCTGCTCGCGGCGGCGGGCCAGCCCTGGCTCGACGACCCTGGCAACCGGCAGGCAGATTTCGCCCGGAGCCGCCTGCGGATGGAGGCCGGGCTCGATGCCGTCGGCCTCGCCGCATCGGCGTCCGAAAATGCGGCATCACGTGCCGCCTTGGAT
>JBKPDM010000238.1:0-21710 GCA_046727895.1 Pseudomonadota bacterium
TGTATAAGAGACAGGTGGTGAGCCGCAAGGCGCGCCGTCTCACCCGCGTGCACGGCTGAAGGGAGCCCCGGCCGAGGTTACCCCGCGTGGATCAGTCCTCGGCGCCGATGTCGGCCGGAAAGCCGACCAGCTGGCGGCACCACTCGATCACCTGGCGCTCGACGTAGATCGCGCCATGGTCGCGCCCGCCGAGGTTGGAATTCATCGCCGCAGAGAGGATCTCCGCCGCGAGCAGACCGCCGGCCGTGCCCGAGCCGTGCACCCAGCCGAAGAAGCGGGGGTGGATGTTGCCGGTGGCGTAGGGAAGAATCGAGCTCAGGGCATCGGCAGAGGTCGCCTCGGCGCCCTGGCCTTCCAGCGGCAAGGGCTCGGCGAGAGCCTCTTTGACGGCGGCCGGAACCGGCTGCCAGACGGGTCGTTCGTGGACCGCGCGCAGATGCTCGAGCGCCTGGTCGAGCAGCCGATGGGCGAGGCGGCCGAAGTCGTCCCAGTCGGCCGGATCGAGCGAAGCGGGCGAGCGTGTTGGCATCCGACCTGGCCGAGCGAAGCGTTCGCGGCGCATGGCGCCTGCTCCGAGGCTAGGTCCTCGGGCTTAAGAATTTCCTGATCGGCTGGTCGGGAGGCGAAACGCGTCCGCTGGCGCGAGAGGTCGAAGCGTCAGCCGGCGGTGGCGCGAGCCGGCGCCGCGCCCGCCACGGCGCGCAGATACGCTTCCTGCTCGGCCGTCTGGATCGAGCCCTTGCGGGCGCTGCGCACCAGGGTGATGGCGCGATCCGGGTCCTCGCCGAACTCGATCAGAAGGCGCGCCGTGATCAGGCCCGTGCGCCCAAGGCCGGCGTAGCAATGGATCACCAGGCGCTCGCCCTCTGCGAGCCGGCCGCGAAGCTCTGGGCCGACGGCCCGCCACTCGGCCTCGAAGCGGGCGTCGGGCACGCCCAGGTCGCGGATCGGCAGGTGGTGCCAGACGAACCCGGCACGCTCGACCTCTGCGGCGAAGTCGCCGCGGCCGGCCCAGCGCAGCTCGTGCGCTTCGGTGAGCGTGATCAGGCAGGTCGCGCCCGCCGCCCGGATCACCGCGAGGTCGTTGGCAAGCGAGCTCAGCAGGATGCCGGGCAGGCGCGCGAGACCGATCGCGCCGGCGAAGGCCGGGTGGCGCAGCCAGCTGATCCAGTCGCCGCCCCGGGCGCGGCGCGCGAACATCACCTCAGCCCCCAGGGTCGGCCGAGGCCGCGTCATGCGGCGGCATGCAGCTTTCGAGACCAAGCAAGGGGCTTTGCATTCGCCAGGTCCGGAATCTCGAACGGACGTTGATGGTCAACCGCCACGGTAACCACATAGGGGACGCCTTGGCCGTTGGGGACAGCCCTCGCGCAGCCGTGACCGCCGGCCCTCGATCCGCCGGCTGGCGCGGCCGGTCTCAGTGCGGCGGCTCGAAGAAGGGTGCCGCGGTCAGAATCCTGTTCTCCTGCTGGATCAGATAGCCGGCCTCGCCGCTCAGCTTGAGGAACGCCTGCCATTCCGGATCGGCCTGCATGGCCGCGCGGCGGCGCTCGCGATCGGCGGCGTTCTCGTACGCCCAGACGTGGACGTAGGTGTTGAGCGGGCCGGTCTCGGTCAGGCCGTAGAGGACGGGCTTGCCGAGATGGCGCTCCTGCGGCGCCTTGCCGTGCTTGGCGTAGAGCTCGAGCTGCCTGGCCAGCGTGCCCGGCTTTACGGTGTAGGTGCGGTGGTCGAAGATCATGATCGGCTCCTCCCTCAGGACGGCTTGTACGACACAGGCTTCAGGTAGCACGCTTTGCCCGCGCAGGCGATCCGGCGCCGGAGATGACGCGTCCCGCGCTCCGGCGAACGCTCGCGGGCACTGAGGGCAACGGGGAGGTCGAGGCTGGTGGGATCTTGAAGGCGTGAGGCTGGTGGGATCTTGAAGGCGTTAAGCGAATCTTAACGATGGCCGTTTAAGGGTTTGTTCGGTGGGTCCATGCGACCGTGGGAATCCGTGCCCGGCCCCAAGGTCGGAAGGTGGGGCGGCCGCGGCCCTGGTCGGGCGCGCGACAAGAGAGCGCCCGACGACGACACGTCACAATCCACCCTGGTCGCATCCTGAGAGTCGAGCTTGCGGCCCGAGCGATGTCTGGCGCTCCGCGTCCCCTCGGGGCGGATGACGTCGATACTGAACGGCCGACGTGCGATCAGCGCGGACACGGCGCTTCGGCTCGCCCGCCATTTCGGCACCAGCGCCCGGTTCTGGATGAACCTGCAGACCCGCTACGACCTCGCGGTCGCCGAGCGCGACCACGGCGCCCGCATCGCCGCCGAGGTCGACCGCGCCGCGTGATCGTCGGCGCGAAAAGAGTCCAGACCCCGTTTCCTGACACATGAGGCAATCGGGTGGTTGCTCTCCTTGGTTCTGCTCCAACAAGCGATGAAACATCCATCGCTGGAGAGCAACCACCCGATTGCCTCATGTGTCAGGAACCAATAGCCGGCTTCGGGCCGGCGCGAGGGAGAAACGGGGTCGGGACACTTTGCTGAAAAGCCGGCGCGCCGCCTGGATCACGCGGCGCGGAGGTCGGGATGCGGGCGAGGCCATGCCGCATCGCCTTCAGCGTTCGATCGCCAGAAGGTCCTCGATGGCGACGCGCAGGGTCTTGGCGAGCGCGGCGAGCGCCCGGGTCGAGCCCGGCTTCTTGCCAGCCTCGATCTCCGAGAGATAGCTCGGCGCGATGCCGGCGCTCTTGGCCAGGACGCCAAGCGTGAGCCCGCGATACTCGCGCCAGGCCCGAACAGGATGCTCGCCGGCGAAAATCCGATCGGCGAGCTCGATCGGGACGTACTCCGCCTCGCCGGAGGCTTCGCGGGTGCGCAGATCCGCGAGCGCCCGGGCGTCGAGCGCGTCTTCGACCGCCGCCATCAGGGCGTCATAAGTGGCGCGGCGAAGCACCACGATCTCATCGGTCAGAGCAAGCGGCTCCGCGATGGTCATCGGTATACGCTCCCTCTGGTGTCGATGATTTGAACTTGCATCTCCTGCGCCTCGCGGTCGATACGATAGATCGCCCGCCACTGGCCGTGCCTGAACCGGAAGCTGTTCGGCCCGCCCTCCTTGTAGCGCTTGACGTTCGCATGCTTGGCGAAGGGATCGGCTGCGATCTCATCGAGCCGCCGGCGCACGCTCTCGCGGGTCGATCTGGGCAGACTGTTGAGCCGACGCATCGCCGCCTTCTCGATCACGAGACGCATGAAGTGCGCATATCGCTGTTAGATAACAAGTGTCAACTAAATAGAGCGAACGCCTTGTGACCAAGTCGCCCGGCCGCCTGGATCACGCCGCGTCGGCAGCGCGTTGGGCGCTCCGCCACCGCGTATTCCTGCGGCTCAGTGGTGTTGCTCGAGGTCGACTCGCAGTGCTGCAGGAGTTTCATGGCAGCTGTCGGTTGACATTGTGTCAGCAATTGGCTTACAAACACGGGCGCATGATCAAGAGTTTCAGGAGCAAGGCGCTCGCCGATCTTTGGGCCAAGGGACGTACCAAGGCGATCGACGCCAGGCTGCAGCGGCGAATCCTGCTGCAGCTCGATCGGCTCGACGCTGCGAGCACGCCAAAGGAGATGAACGTGCCCGGCTTTGACTTCCATGCGCTCAAGGGCCTCAAGCCAAAGCGCTACACCGTTCACGTCAACGGGCCGTGGTGCCTGACCTTCGAATTCGAGGACGGCGATGCCTGCCGCGTGGACTTCGAGCAATATCACTGAGGACAACGGTCATGGTCGAATACCGCGTCAGTCGTGATCCTGAGCGCTGCCCCACGCATCCGGGGGAGTTGCTGCGCGAGGTCATCATTCCCGCAACGGGTCGGACCAAGACCGAGATTGCCGCGCTTCTCGGGATTTCGCGCCAGCATTTGTACGACATCATCAAGGAGCGAAAGCCGGTTTCCCCTGACGTCGCTGTTCGGCTCGGGAAGCTGTTCGGCGACGGCCCCGCCATATGGGTGCGAATGCAGGCGGCCTACGATACCTGGCACGCGGCAAGGAAGGTTGATACGAGCAAGATCCCGACGATTGCGGCTGCCTGACGGGCCGCGGGCCATCGCCCCCTCGCTCCAGTCGGGGTCATAACGTCACTCGTTCCAGGCTGTCGAAGAAAACGCGGGCCTGCGGCGGGATTGCGGCCCGCGCGTTTCCCGTCTAATCCCCGGTTGCGACAGGGCTTTCGCCATCGGACATGGCTGCCATGAACGTGATCCGGAGCAAGATCGATCCGCGCGCGGCGACGTTTCGCGCCAATGCCGCGGCGATGGATGCTTTGGTCGCGGATCTGCGCGCCAAGGTCGCCCTGATCAAACAGGGCGGCGGCGAGGCGGCGCGCGAGCGGCACCTCGGCCGGGGCAAGCTGTTGCCGCGCGAGCGGGTGCGCGCACTCCTCGACGTCGGCTCGCCATTCCTCGAGCTGTCCCAGCTCGCCGCCTTCAGCATGTATCGGGACGAAGTGCCCGCGGCCGGCCTGATCACCGGCATCGGTCGGGTGACCGGGCGCGAGTGCATGGTCGTGGCGAACGACGCCACGGTCAAAGGCGGCACCTACTATCCGATCACGGTCAAGAAGCACCTGCGCGCCCAGGAGATCGCAGAGCAGAACCGCCTGCCCTGCATCTACCTGGTCGATTCCGGCGGCGCCAACCTGCCCAATCAGGACGAGGTCTTTCCCGACCGCGATCACTTCGGCCGGATCTTCTACAACCAGGCGACCATGTCGGCGGCCGGCATCGCCCAGATCGCCGTGGTCATGGGCTCGTGCACGGCGGGCGGCGCCTACGTGCCGGCCATGGCCGACGAGAGTATCATCGTGCGCGAGCAGGGCACGATCTTCCTCGGCGGCCCGCCGCTCGTCAAAGCCGCGACAGGCGAAGTGGTCACGGCCGAGGAGCTGGGCGGCGCCGACGTCCACGCCCGCGTCTCCGGCGTGACCGACCATTACGCCCTGAATGACGGTCACGCGCTCGGGCTCGCGCGCCGGATCGTCGCGAACCTGAACCAAGTCAAGCGGCCAGATCTGGAGCTGCGTGAGCCGGCGGAGCCACTGTACGATCCGGCCGAGCTGCACGGCATCGTCGGCGCTGATCTGCGGAAACCCTTCGAGGTCCGCGAGGTGATCGCGCGGATCGTCGACGGCAGCGCGCTCGACGAGTTCAAGGCGCTGTACGGCACCACGCTGGTCACGGGCTTCGCCCACATCTTCGGCTATCCGGTGGGCCTACTCGCCAACAACGGCATCCTGTTCTCGGAGTCCGCGCTCAAGGGTGCCCATTTCATCGAGCTCTGCTGCCAGCGCGGCATTCCGCTGATCTTTCTGCAGAACATCACCGGCTTCATGGTCGGGCGCAAATACGAGGCGGGCGGCATCGCCAAGGACGGGGCGAAGCTGGTGACCGCGGTCGCCTCTGCGAGCGTGCCGAAGTTCACGGTGATCGTCGGCGGCAGCTTCGGCGCCGGCAACTACGGCATGTGCGGGCGCGCCTACGCGCCGCGCTTCCTTTGGATGTGGCCGAACGCGCGGATTTCGGTGATGGGCGGCGAGCAGGCCGCGAACGTGCTCGCCCAGGTCCGCCGCGACGGCATCGAGCGCGAGGGCCAGAGCTGGAGCGCCGAAGAGGAGGCCGCCTTCAAGCAGCCGATCCTCGATCAGTACGAGAGCCAGGGGCATCCCTACTATGCGAGCGCCCGGCTCTGGGACGACGGCATCATCGCCCCCGCCGACACCCGCATGGTGCTCGGGCTCGGGATCTCGGGGGCGCTGAACGCTCCGATCGGGAAGACCGAATTCGGCGTGTTCCGCATGTAATCAGGGCGCCTGATGTTTGAGAAGATCCTGATCGCCAACCGCGGCGAGATCGCCTGCCGGATCGCGCGCACCTGCCGCCGGCTCGGCATCCGCACGGTCGCGGTTTATTCCGAGGCTGATCGCGTCGCTCGCCACGTCGATCTTTGCGACGAAGCCTGGCTGCTCGGTCCGGCCCCGGCGCGCGAGAGCTATCTGCGGGGCGATCGGATCATCGAGATCGCGCAAAAAGCGGCCGCCGAAGCGATCCACCCGGGCTATGGCTTCCTGGCCGAGAATGCCGCCTTTGCCGAGGCCTGCACGGTCGCGGGGCTGGTCTTCATCGGACCGCCCGCCGAGGCGATCCGCGCCATGGGCTCGAAGAGCGCTGCCAAGAGGATCATGGAGCGCGCGAAGGTGCCGCTCGTGCCGGGCTATCACGGCGAGGATCAGGCCCCGGCGAGGCTGGCCGAAGCCGCTCGAGCGATCGGTTATCCGGTCATGATCAAGGCATCGGCCGGCGGCGGCGGCAAGGGCATGCGCGTGGTCGAGCGGCCCGAGGCGTTCGTCGAGGCGCTCGCCGCTGCCAAACGGGAGGCCGCGGGCGCGTTCGGCGACGATCGGATGCTCGTGGAGAAATACCTCACCCGGCCGCGTCACATCGAGATCCAGGTATTCGCCGATCGCCAGGGCAACGTGCTCTATCTGTTCGAGCGCGACTGCTCGATCCAGCGCCGCCATCAGAAGATCATCGAGGAAGCGCCGGCGCCGGGCATGACCGCCAGGCGGCGGGCCGCGATGGGCGAGGCGGCGATCGCCGCGGCGACCGCCATTGGATATCAGAATGCCGGCACGGTCGAGTTCATCGTCGCTGGGCGTGGCGAGGACGAACGCTTCTACTTCATGGAGATGAACACGCGGCTCCAGGTCGAGCACCCGGTGACCGAGATGATCACCGGGCAGGATCTGGTCGAGTGGCAGCTCAAGGTGGCCGCGGGCGAGCCGCTGCTCTGCCGGCAGGAGGAGCTCGCGATCCAAGGCCACGCCATCGAGGCGCGGATCTACGCCGAGGACCCGGAGCGGGATTTCCTGCCGGCGACCGGTATCCTCCGGCATCTGCGCCCGCCCGAGGAAAGCGCCAACGTGCGGGTCGAGAGCGGCGTGCGGGCGGGCGACGAGGTCGGCATCCACTACGATCCCATGCTCGCCAAGCTGATCGTCTGGGACGCCGATCGCGCGCGGGCGCTCGGCCGGCTCAGGGCGGCGCTCGCCGACTATGAGGTGGTCGGTCTGGCCACCAACCTCGAGTTCCTGGCGGTGGTCGCTGCCCATCCGGCGTTCGCCGCCGGCGAGATCGACACCGGCTTCGTCGAGCGCCACCAGAGCGACCTGTTCCCCGCGCCGCTGCCTGCGCCCGATCCGGTGCTGGCGATCGCCGCGCTCGGCGAGCTGTTGCGGGTGCAACAGGAGGCCGGAGCGTTGGCGGCCAGCTCGCGCGATCCCCATTCGCCCTGGCATGGGGCGTCGGGCTGGCGCCTGAACGATGACAACCACCACACGCTGGAGTTGCGGGACGGCGAGCGACAGGTCAGGGTCACGGCCCACTACCGGCCCGAGCACTTCCTGCTCGACCTGCCGGGCGGCTCCGTCCGGGCGAGTGGTGCGCTCGCGCCCGACGGCCGGCTCCGCTTCGACCTCGACGGCGTGCAAAGCAGCGCCACGGTGGTGCGTCTGGGCCCGGAGCTGATCATCTTCAGCCCGTCCGGGCGCCACCGGCTGGAGGTCCATGATCCGCTGACCGCGGGCATGGCGGACGAGGTCGCGGACGGCAGCCTCAGCGCGCCGATGCCGGGCAACATCATCGCGGTCATGGTCAAGCCGGGCGATCGCGTGACCACCGGGGCGCCGCTCATGATCCTCGAAGCGATGAAGATGGAGCACACGATTAGCGCGCCGGTAGCCGGCGTCGTCGATTACGTCAATGTCGCGGTCGGCGATCAGGTGGCCGAGGGTGCGGAGCTGCTCGCGATCGCCGACGCTACGTGAAGGCGCCGCGCGGGGATCACTCGCCGAGGAGGGCGGCATCCTCAAACGGGAGTGTCGCCCGGTCCAAGCTCCGGCGCAGGTACGCACCGGTTCTCGATTCCGGCGAGGCGGCGACCGCTTCGGGCGTTCCCCAAGCCACCACCCGGCCGCCGTTGACACCGCCCTCGGGGCCGAGGTCGATGACGCAGTCCGCGGCCGCGATCAGGTCCAGATTGTGCTCGATGACGACCACCGTGTCGCCCCGCTCGACGAGGCGCTGGAGCGCGCCGATCAGCCTGGCGACATCTGCCATGTGCAGGCCCGTGGTCGGCTCGTCGAGCACGTAGAGCGACCTGCCGGAGCCGGGCGCGGCGAGCTCGGCCGTGAGCTTGACCCGCTGCGCCTCGCCGCCGGAAAGCGTCGGGCTCGCCTGGCCGAGAGCCAGATAGCCGAGGCCGATCTCCGCCAGGAACTCGAGCGGCCGGCGGATCGCGGCGAAGGCCCCGAAGAGCTCGCGCGCCGCCTCGACCGGCATGGCGAGCACGTCGGCGATCGAGCTGCCTTTCAGGGTCACCTCGAGCGTGTCGAGGTTGTAGCGGCGCCCGCCGCAGGCCTCGCAGGCCATGTAGACGACCGGCAGCAGCGCCATCTTCACCTCGAGCCGGCCCTGCCCGCGGCAGCGCTCGCACCGGCCGCCCGCGAGATTGAAGGAGAACCGGCCAGCGCCGTAGCCCCGCGCCCGGGCTTCGGGGGTCGAGGCGAACAGCGTGCGGATGCCGTTCATGATGCCGACGTAGGTTGCCGGCACGGAGCGGGGCGTGCGCCCGATCGGCGACTCGTCGACCTCGAGCGCCCGATCGATCCCCTGCCAGCCCTCGAGAGCCTCGAGCGAGGCCGGCAGCTCGCGGCCGGCGAGCCGCGCCTTCAGCGCCCGGTAGAGGACGTCGCGGACCAGGGTCGACTTGCCCGAGCCGCTCACGCCGGTGACCGAGACCAGGCGGCCGAGCGGGATGTCGACGCTCAGTGCCCGGAGGTTGTGCAGTCGCGCCCCGGTCACGCGAAGCCGAGGCGCATCGTCAAGCGGTCGCCTCGGCCATGCCGGCCGCGGCGCATCGTGGCGCAGCCAGCGCCCGGTGGTGGAGGCCCCGGCGTGGGCGATCGCGCGGGGCGGGCCGGCTGCGACGACCCTGCCACCGTCGGCGCCGGCGCCCGGGCCGAGGTCGATCACGTGGTCGCAGGCGCGGATCACCGCCTCCTCATGCTCGACCACGACGACGGTGTTGCCGCGCTCGCGCAGGCCGAACAGCGCCCGCACGAGCGCTTCGGAGTCGCGCGGGTGCAGCCCCACGGTCGGCTCGTCCAGGACGTAGCAGACGCCCCGCAGGTTGGAGGCGAGCTGGGCGACGATCCGGATGCGCTGCGCCTCGCCGGTCGAGAGGGTATCGGCGCTCCGGTCGAGGGCGAGGTAGCCGAGCCCGAGCTGCTCGAGCAGGGCGAGGCGGTTCTCGAGCTCGGGCAGCACGCGCTCGCGCACCTCCGCGAGCACCCCGCTGACGCTGGCGAGCCAGGCGTCGGCCTCGCGCACGGTGAGTGCCGCCACCTCGCCGATGTTGCGACCGTCGATCTGCACCGCGAGCGCTTCCGGTCGCAGGCGGGTGCCGGCGCAGGCTGGGCAGGGCTCGCGCGACCCGTCGTCGCCCTCGCCGCGCGCCCTGGTCCCGGCGCCGTGGCAGGCGGGGCAGGCGCCGAACTTCTGGCTCCACGCGAACAGGCGCGGATCGGGCACCGGCAGGCCGACGCCGCAACGGGGACACGCCCGCCGGGTCGAGTAGAACCGGTCCGCCAGCCCCGGCGCGGTCGCGATCACCATGCCCGCCCCGATCTCAAGCGCCCGCTCAACGGCGGAGTGCAGTCGCGCCGGCCGGTCCGCGCCGGCTGCCGGCACTTCGGCGACCACCGCGTCGACGTCGTGGACCCGGTAGCGGTCCAGGCGCGGCGGCCTGCTCGCATCGTGGACGGCGCCATCGATCCGCACCCGCTCGATGCCGCGCCTCGCCGCGATCGCGATCGCCTCGCGATGGATACCCTTGCGCTGGCGGATCAGGGGGGCGAGCAGCGTGAGGTTCGCGCCGGCAAAGTCCTTTGCGATCCGCCCGGCGAGCTGGGCCGGATCCGCCGCCTCGCCGGGGACGCCGCAGCGCAGGCAGTGCGCAACCCCCTGTGCGGCGAACAGCAGGCGGAGATAATGATAGACTTCCGAGCCGGTGCCGACCGTCGACATCGACGTCCCGCGCGAGAGCTTCTGCTCGAGCGACACGGTCGGCGGCACGCTCTGCAACCGATCGACCTCGGGACGCGCGAGCGGTCGGATGAACTGCCGCGCATAGGCGGGCAGGCAGTCGAGGAAGCGACGCTGGCCTTCGGCATGGAGGATGTCGAAGGCGAGGGTCGACTTGCCGGAGCCGCTGACGCCGGTGATCGCGACCAGGCGATCGCGCGGGATCTGGACTTCGATCGCGCGCAGATTGTGCTGGCGGGCGCCAAGGATTTGAATGGCGCCGTCCTGTGGGGCACCTTCAGTGCTCGGCCGGACATCGCGGCCCGGCTGCCGGGCCTCGGCAACCGGGCCCGCGAACGCCTGCCGCAAGACCTGGCCGGTCGGCGTTTTCAGCCTGGCCAGAGTCTCGGGCGGGCCTTCGCCGACCAGCCGGCCGCCCTCGTCGCCGCCCTCGGGGCCGAGGTCGATCAGCCAGTCCGCCGCCTTCGCGACGTCCATGTTGTGCTCGACCACAACGACCGAGTGGCCGCCCTCGACCAGCTTCTGGAGCGCGCCGAGCAGGGCCGAGACGTCGGCCGCGTGCAGGCCGGTCGTAGGCTCGTCGAGGATCAGGAGCAGGTTCGATGCGCTCTGGGCATGGGCCAGCTGCCGCGCGAGCTTGAGCCGCTGCGCCTCGCCGCCCGAGAGGGTCGGCGCGGGCTGCGAGAGCGCCAGATAGCCGAGGCCGATGTCGAGGAGCGGCTGCAGCGCGGCGCTGATCCGCGCCCGATCGGCGAATAGCCCGGCGACGTCGCCCGCCGGCAGGTCGAGCAGCTCGGCGATCGTGAAGCCGCGGCAGCGGACCTCGAGCACCTCGGGGCGAAAGCGCCGCCCGTCGCAGCCGGGGCAGCGCACGTAGGCATCGGGCAGGAACTGCAACTCGAGCTTCTCGTAGCCGGCGCCCCGGCAGTGGGGGCAGGCGCCCGCCGCGGAGTTGAACGAGAAGGCGGAGGCGTCGAGGCCGCGGATGCGCGCTTCTTCGCCGGCCGCGAAGGCGGCGCGGAGCGGTCCGAGCACGCCCATGTAGGTGGCAGCGTTCATGCGGGAGGTGCGCCCTGGCGGCGACTGGTCCACCAGGACCACCCCCGCCAGCTGCTCGGCGCCCTCGATCGCCTCGCAGAGTCCGGGCTCGGCCTCGCTCTGGCCGAACTGGCGGCGAAGGTTGCGGTAGAGAACCTGATCGACCAGGGTCGACTTGCCCGAGCCGCTTACTCCGGTGACACACACCAGCAGGCCGAGCGGGATGTCCAGGGTCAGCTCGCGGAGGTTGTTCTCGCGCGCCCGAACCACGCGGAGCCGGCGCGCCCGATCGGGCGGGCGCCGCCCGGCCGGCGCCGGCATGGCGAGGCGGCCCGTGAGGTGCGCTGCCGTCTTCGAGCGCGGCTCCTCGAGCAGGCCCGCAAGCCGCCCCTGAAAGACGACCTCGCCGCCTTCGCGCCCGGGCCCCGGCCCGAGATCGATGATGTGCTGAGCGGCGCCGATCAGGCTCGGATCGTGCTCCACGACCACGACCGCATTGCCGGCCGCGGCGAGACGCCCGAGCACGCCGGCGAGCCGGTCGACGTCGCGCGCGTGCAGGCCCACGGACGGCTCGTCGAGCACGTAGAGCGTGCTGGTGAGCGAGCTGCCGAGCGCGGTTGCCAGAGTGACCCGCTGCGCCTCGCCGCCGGAGAGCGTGCGGGACTGTCGCGCGAGGGTCAGGTAGCCGAGCCCGACGTCGAGCAGGAAGCGAAGGCGGCCGCGGATCTCGCGCAGCAAAAGCTCGGTCGCGGTATCGCCGGTCACCGCCGAGAAGGCGCGAAAGAAGGCCTCCGCTTCGACGATCGGCAGCGCCTCGACCTCGGGCAGCGTCCAACCGGCGATGCGAAACAGCAGTGCCTCAGGCCTGAGCCTGGCGCCACCGCAGTCGGGACAGGGCAGATAGCGGCGATATTGCGAGAGAAAGACCCGCACGTGCATGCGGTAGCTGCGCGACTCCAGCCACTCGAAGAAGCCCTGAATGCCGTACCAGCGCGAGCGCCAGTGGGCGCGACCGCCGGGCTCGCCCGTCCAGATCAGTTGGCGCGTCTTCGGGTCGAGGTCCTGCCAGGCGACCTCCGGCGCAATCCCCGCGCGCCCCAGGAACCGCAGCAGAGCCTCCTGACAGTCGCCGTAGAAGGACGTCTGGAACGGCTTGATGCAGCCCTCGGCAACGCTGAGACGCGGGTTGGGCACCACCAGATCGGGATCGATGTCGACCGTGCGGCCGAAGCCGCGGCAGGTCGGGCAGGCACCGATCGGATTGTTGAAGGAGAACAGCGCCGGGGTCGGATCGGCGTAATCGATCTCGCAGCGCTCGCAGCAGAGCGCCTCGCTGAAGCGAAGCGGCTCCTCGAGGCGCTCGACGTGCAGTTCGACCCGGCCCTTGCCGAAGCGTAGCGCCTGCTCGAGCGAATCGACGATCCGCTCGCGCTGCCCGCGGAGCGCGGTGACCCGATCGAGCACGATCGTGACTTTGCCCTCCCTGGCCCGAAGGCGCGCCTCCTCGAGCGGCACCGCACGGCCGCCCTCGAGCACGCGGCGAAAGCCGAGCTGCTGAAAAACATCGCGGAGCGCCGCCTTGCTGGCGCGGCCGACGCTCGCCGGAAAGCAGATCAGCGCCGGCTCGCCGTCCGCGGCGTCGAGCAGAGCCGCGAAGATCGAAGAGGGCGAGTGGCGCTCGACCGGCTCGGCGCAGCCGCGACAGTGGAGGGTGGCGGCGCGGGCATAGAGCGAGCGCAGATAGTCGGCGATCGAGGTCATGGTGCCGACGGTCGAGCGCGAGGTCCGAACCGGCGCCGTACGATCGATCGCGATCGAGGGCAGCACACCTTCGATGCGCTCGGCCCGCGGCCGATCCAGCCGCTCGAGGAACTGGCGCGCGTAGGGGCTGAAGGTCTCGACGTAGCGCCGATAGCCCTCGGCGTAGAGGACCTCGAAGGCGAGCGAGGATTTGCCCGCGCCCGCCACCCCGGTGACCGCGGTGACCGCGCCGATCGGTACGCGGACGCTGACCCCTTTGAGGTTGTTTTGCCTGGCACCCTCGATGAGGATGAACTCGTTGCCCATGCTGCCCCTACCCTTCGCTCCGCCGGACTCCGGCGCTCCCCCTTTCCATCGAGGATCTTGTGTCGACGCTGCTGGACGTTTAGGAAGTGGTCAAACCCCACAACCAAGGGAGGTCGTGATGGACCGTCACCGACACCAACTCCTACCGGCCGTCGCCGCGGCCGCGCTTCTGGCCACGACGGCGATGGCCAAGGCCGAGACGTTGACCATCGCCACGGTCAACAACTCTGACATGATCATCATGCAGAAGCTTGCGCCAAAATGGGAGCAGGCGACCGGCAACAAGCTCAACTGGGTCGTGCTCGAGGAGAACGTGCTGCGCCAGCGCGTGACCACCGACATCGCGACCAAGGGCGGCCAGTTCGACATCATCACCATCGGCTCCTACGAGGCGCCGATCTGGGGCAAGCAGGCCTGGCTGGTCAGCCTGAACGACCTTGGCGACGACTACGACTACGCCGACCTGATCCCGACGGTTGTGAAGGGCCTGTCTTACGACGGCAAGCTCTATGCCGTCCCGTTCTACGCCGAAAGCTCGTTCACCTTCTACCGGAAGGACCTGTTCGATCAGGCGGGCATCACGATGCCGGACAAGCCGACCTACGACCAGGTCGCCGAGTATGCCGCCAAGCTCACCAACAGGCCGAAGGAGCTGTACGGCCTGTGCCTGCGCGGCAAGCCGGGCTGGGGCGAGAACATGGCGTTCATCGACCCGATGGTGAACGCGTTCGGCGGGCGCTGGTTCAATGAGAAGTGGGAGCCGCAGCTGACCACCGAGCCCTGGAAGAAGGCGATCAACTGGTATGTCGAGAACATGAACAAGTACGGCCCGCCTGGTGCCACCGCGAACGGGCACAACGAGAACCGGGCCCTGTTCGCGACCGGGCATTGCGCGATGTGGGTCGATGCCACCTCGGCCGCCGGCTACATCTACAGCCCGAAGGAGAGCCAGGTCGCGGACAAGACCGCATTCGCCCCGGCGCCGATCGAGGTGACCAGCAATGGCTCGGCCTGGTTCTGGGCGTGGGCGCTCGGCATCCCGTCGTCGTCGAAGAAGATCGATGTCGCCAAGTCGTTCGTGAAGTGGGCGACCTCCAAGGACTATGTAACTCTGGTCGGCGACAGCCAGGGTTGGGTCTCGGCACCGCCCGGCACGCGCAAGTCGACCTATGACAACCCCAAGTACCAGGCGGCCGCGCCGTTCGCGAAGTTCGTCTACCAGGCGGTGGCCGACGCGGACATCACCAAGCCGACCAAGGATCCGGTGCCCTATACCGGCATCCAGTACGTCCAGATTCCCGAGTTCCAGGGGATCGGCACGACGGTCGGCCAGCAGATCGCCTCGGCGCTCGCCGGGCAGGTCAAGGTCGACCAGGCGCTCCAGACTTCGCAGAGCGCGGTCGAGCGGGTCATGAAGCAGGCCCGCTACATGAAGTGAGCTGAACCCCGTCCCGCCGGCTGAGCGAGCCGGCGGGACGATCTCGTCACTACGGGGAGGGGAGCCGCCATGGCCACAACGACCGGCGTCGCGACTGGTCCCAAGGTGAGCACGTCCCGGCGCAGCCGGCGCAGCGTGAACACGCTGCCCTTGTCCGCACCTTCGGTCATCCTTCTGTTCCTCTGGATGATCGTCCCGCTGGTGATGACGCTCTGGTTCTCCTTCCAGTACTACAATCTCCTCTACCCTGAGCGATCGGGTTTCGCCGGGCTCGAGAACTACAGCTATCTGCTGACCGATCCGTCCCTGTGGACGGCGATGCTCAACACGCTCTACCTGGTCGGCTGGGTGCTGGTCATCACGGTCGGGCTCGGCACCCTGCTGGCGGTGCTGTTCGACCAGGATTTCTTCGGTCGCAACATTGCCCGCCTGCTGGCGATCGCGCCGTTCTTCGTCATGCCGACGGTCAGCGCCCTGATCTGGAAGAACATGCTGATGCACCCGGTCAACGGGCTGTTCGCGTACTTGTCGCGCTCGCTCGGCCTGCCGGTGATCGATTTCTTCGGTGATCTGCCGCTCACGTCGGTCGTCATCATAGTTGCCTGGGAGTGGGTGCCGTTCGCGCTGTTGATTCTGCTCACCGCGATCCAGTCGCTCGACAACGAGCAGAAGGAGGCGGCGCGGATGGACGGCGCGGGGCCGTTCTCCATGTTCTTCTTCATCATCCTGCCGCATCTCGGCCGGGCGATCAGCGTGGTGATCATGATCGAGACGATCTTCCTTCTGAGCGTGTTCGCCGAGATCTACGTCACGACTTCGGGCGGGCCTGGCCTCGCCTCGACCAATCTCGCCTTTCTGATCTACCAGCGGGCGCTGCTCGACTTCGACGTCGGGACCGCCTCGGCGGGCGGCATGATCGCGGTGGTGCTCGCCAACATCGTCGCGGTCTTCCTGGTGCGCTCGATCGCCCGCAACATCACCGACTGAGGAGCCCTGACATGCGCAGCTCCCTCCGTGAACGGATCCTGATCGCGGTCCTCGGCTGGGTCGCCGCTTTCTTGCTGTTCTTCCCGATCCTCTGGATGGGGTTGACCAGCCTGAAGCCCGAAATCGAGGCGATCGCGACCCCGCCGGCGATCTTCTTCACCCCGACGCTGGAGAACTACGTCACGGTGCGCGAGCGCGCCGACTACGTCCACTTTGCGTGGAACAGCGTCGCGATCTCGGTCGGCGCCACGCTGCTGGCGATCGTGATCGCCGTGCCGGCGGCCTACGCGATGGCGTTCTTCCCCGGCCGACGGACCAAGGACCTCCTGCTCTGGATGCTGTCGACCAAGATGATGCCGGCGGTCGGCGTGCTCGTGCCGATCTATCTCATCGCCAAGAACGTGGGCGCGCTCGATACGCGCTGGGGCCTGATCCTGGTCTACATGCTGATGAACCTGCCGATCGTGGTCTGGCTGCTGTACACCTTCTTCAAGGAGGTGCCGAAGGACATACTCGAGGCCGGACGCATGGACGGCGCCAAGCCCAAGCAGGAGGTCTGGATGCTGCTGATGCCGCTCTCGCTGCCGGGCATCGCCTCCACGGGGCTGCTCTCGATCATCCTCTGCTGGAACGAGGCCTTCTGGAGCCTCAACCTGACGTCCTCCAACGCGGCGCCGCTCACCGCCTTCATTGCTTCGTTCTCGGCCCCGGAGGGCCTCTTCTGGGCCAAGCTGTCCGCGGCCTCGACGGTCGCCGTCGCGCCCATCCTGGTGTTCGGCTGGATGAGCCAGCGCCAGCTCGTGCGCGGGTTGACCTTCGGCGCCGTCAAGTAGCGCAACAGCAGGAGTCTAGCTCATGGCGACCGTCACGCTGCACGACCTGCACAAGGCCTTTGGCGAGGTCGAGATCATCAAGGGGGTCGACCTCGACATCAAGGATCGCGAGTTCGTGGTCTTCGTCGGCCCCTCGGGCTGTGGCAAGTCGACCCTCTTACGGATGATCGCCGGGCTCGAGGAGATCACCTCGGGCGAGCTCACGATCGACGGCGAGCGGGTCAACGACGTAGCCCCGGCCGAGCGCGGGCTCGCCATGGTCTTCCAGACCTACGCGCTCTACCCGCACATGAGTGTTGCCGACAACATGGCGTTCAGCCTGCGGCTGGCCGGAGTGTCCAAGGAGCAGCGCTACCAGAAGGTGCGCGAGGCGGCGCGCGTGCTGCAGCTCGAGCCGCTGCTCGATCGCAAGCCGCGCGCGCTCTCCGGCGGCCAGCGCCAGCGGGTCGCGATCGGCCGGGCGATCGTGCGCGAGCCCAAGGTCTTCCTGTTCGACGAGCCGCTCTCGAACCTCGACGCGGCGCTGCGCGTGCAGATGCGGGTCGAGCTCGCCCGGCTGCACGAGGCCTTGAACGCCACCATGATCTACGTCACCCATGATCAGGTCGAGGCCATGACCCTGGCCGACCAGATCGTGGTCCTGAACGGCGGCATCGTCGAGCAGGCGGGCACGCCGCTCGAGCTCTACCATCATCCGAACAATCTGTTCGTTGCCGGCTTCATCGGCTCGCCCAAGATGAACTTCCTGGACGCGAAGGTCGCCGCGGTCTCTCCCGAGGGCGTGACGGCGGAGCTGCCGGGTGGCGCAAAGCTCACGGTGCCGGTTCTGCCGGGGCGGCTCAAGGCGGGCGATGCGGTCAAGCTCGGCGTCCGGCCCGAGCATCTCAGGCCCGGCGATGTCGGCGAGCTCGAGGGCGAGGTCATGGTGGTCGAGCGGCTCGGCGGCGAAACCTTCCTCTACACCCACCTGGCGAACGACGTGATGCTGGTGGTGCAGGCCGATGGCGAGATCCCGACCCGCGTCCACGACCGGATCAAGATCAAGCTCAACCCGATCACCTGCCACCTCTTCGACCAGTCCGGCGCCGCCGTCCAGCGCGCGCACCGTCACCCGCTCGCCGACCTCGGGCGCCTGGCGGAGCGCAAGGCCAGCTGAGGCGCGGCGAAGGTGTACCTCGAGAAGTACGACCTGAAGGGACGCGTGGCGGTCGTGACCGGCGGTGGTCAGGGCATTGGCTACGCCTGCGCTCAGGCGCTTGGCGAGGCCGGAGCCCGGGTGATCATCGCGGAGCTGTTGGAAGACCGGCGGCGAGAGGCGGCGGCAAGCCTTGAACGGCTCGGCATCGACGCGCATGCGCTGGTCCTTGATGTTACCAATTCGGCGCAGGTCGACGAGATCGCGGCGCGGATTGAGCGCGACCATCGCGGTGCCGACATTCTCGTCAACAGTGCCGGCGTCGCGAAGAGCGACGTGCGTGCCGAGGACACCAGCGACGAGCACTGGCGCTTCCACATCGAGGTCAACCTGAATGGCGTCTTCTGGTGCTGCCGCGCGTTCGGCCGTCAGATGCTGGCGCGCGGCAGCGGGTCAATCGTCAACATCGGCTCAATGTCGGGCTTCATTGTCAACCGGCCGCAGCCGCAATCGTTCTACAATGCCGCCAAAGCCGCGGTGCATCACCTGACCAAATCGCTTGCTGCAGAGTGGGCGGGGCGCGGCGTCCGCGTGAACGCCGTGGCACCGACCTACATCGAGACGCCACTTACGGTATTTGGCATGCAAAATGCCGAGATGGCCCAGGCCTGGCTGGCCCACACCCCGATGGGCCGGGTCGGCCAGCCCCATGAGATCGCCTCGGTCGTGCTGTTCCTCGCCTCGGACGCCTCGAGCCTGCTCACCGGCTCGATCGTCGTCGCCGACGGCGGCTACACCTGCTGGTGAGGTCCGCGCGCTACGCCACCTGAGCGCGCTTCGCCTGCCGCCGGCGCTCGCCGGCATCGAGCTGGCGCTTGCGCAGACGGATCGACTTCGGCGTGACCTCGACCAGCTCGTCGTCGGCGATGTAGGCGAGCGCCTGCTCCAGAGAGAGCGTGGTCGGCGGGGTCAGCAGCACGTTCTCGTCGCGTCCGGCGGCGCGGATGTTGGTCAGCTGCTTGGTCTTGAGAGGATTGACCGCGAGATCGCTCGGCCGGCTGTGCTCGCCGATGATCATGCCCGGATAGACCATCTCGCCCGGGCCGATGAAGAGGGTGCCGCGGTCCTCCAGGTTCCAGAGGGCGTAGGCTACGGCCGGTCCCTGCTCGAGCGAGACCAGCACGCCCGCGCGCCGGCCCTCGATCTCGCCCTTGAACGGCGCGTAGCCGTGGAACAGCCTGTGCATCACGCCGGTGCCACGGGTGTCGGTCAGGAACTCGCCGTGATAGCCGATCAGGGCGCGCGAGGGCGCGAAGAAGACCAGGCGCTGCTTGCCGGCCCCGGCCGGGCGCATCTCGGCGAGATCGGCCTTGCGCCGGCCGAGCTTCTCGACCACGGGGCCGACGAATTCCTCGTCGACGTCGATCACGACCTCCTCGACCGGCTCGAGCGTCTGGCCGGTCCCGGGATCGGTCTCGAGCAGCACGCGCGGCCGGCCGACCGCGAGCTCGAAGCCCTCGCGGCGCATGGTCTCGATCAGGACCGCGAGCTGGAGCTCGCCGCGGCCAGCGATTTCGAAGGCGTCGCGGCCGGGCGCCGCGCGCAGCCGGATCGCGACGTTGCCCTCGGCCTCGCGCCGCAGCCGCTCGGCGAGCAGGCGCGAGCTGACCTTGGCACCCTCCTGACCGGCGAGCGGCGAGTCGTTGATCCCGAAGGTCATGGCAAGCGTCGGCGGATCGATCGGCTGCGCCGGCAGCGCCGTCTCGACCTCGAGGTCGCAGAGCGTATCGGCGACCGTCGCCCGATCGAAGCCCGCGAGCGCCACGATGTCGCCGGCGGTGGCCTCCTCGAGGCCGATCCGCTCGAGGCCGCGGAAAGCGAGAATCTTGGTGACGCGCGCCTGCTCGATCGGGCTGCCGTCGCCCGCCAGCGCCTTGATGGTTGCGTTCGGCCAGATGCGGCCGGACTCGATCCGGCCGGTCAGCAGGCGGCCGAGGTGCGGATCGCGCTCGAGGGTCGTCGCCAGCATCACGAAGGGTCCGGCGGGATCGACCCTGGGCGCCGCGACATGGCGGCGGATCAGCTCGAACAGCGGCGCCATGCCCTGATCGCGCGGGCCGTCCGGGCGCTCGCTCGCCCAACCCTGCCGGGCCGAGGCGAACAGAGTCGGAAAATCGAGCTGCTGGTCGCTCGCGCCGAGTGCCGCGAACAGATCGAACACCTCGTCGTGCACGGCGTGCGCCCGCTGGTCGGGGCGGTCGAGCTTGTTGATCACGACGATCGGGCGAAGGCCGAGCCGGAGCGCCTTCCCGAGCACGAACTTGGTCTGCGGCATCGGCCCTTCGGCGGCATCCACCAGGAGCAGAACGCCGTCGACCATCGAGAGGATGCGCTCGACCTCGCCGCCGAAGTCGGCATGGCCCGGCGTGTCGACGATGTTGATCCGCGTGCCGCGCCAGACGACCGAGGTGCACTTGGCGAGGATGGTGATGCCGCGCTCGCGCTCGAGATCGCCCGTATCGAGGGCGCGCTCGATCATCTGCTGGCCGGCGCGGAAGGTGCCGCTCTGTTGCAGGAGACGATCGACCAGGGTGGTCTTGCCGTGGTCGACATGGGCGATGATGGCGATGTTGCGCAGTTCCATGGCCGGCGCCAAGAAAAAGCGGCCCGATCGCCCGGGCCGCGCTGCCCTGGATATAATCGCTCGGCGGCGCGGCACAAGCCGCCCCGCGCCGATGCCGTGCTGGAGCCTGCGCCCACGGACCAATGGAGGCGCAAGAATGATGATCCGCTTCGTCCTCGCCCTCGCTCTGGCGCTCGCGGCCTGCACGCCAACGACGACGCACCAGGAAACGACGACGCACCAGGAGGTTTGCCCACCGGAGTTACCGGCAGATTATTGCAGGACTTATTGAGTCGCAGAGCTCGAAGACCGGTTCGACGCGCGCTCGGCGCTGCATCCGAGGCGCAAGCGCTTGCCTGCTGCCCCCAGAAGCGCACATTAGATGCCAGGCGACCGGCCATCCGGGCAACGTCGGCCGAAGTCGTCTGATCGGCCCCTGTGAGCTACGAGGGAGAAGACAGATGCGCAGCGACAATCCCATCCGGGCCGCCTTGGTGATCATCGGACTTGGCGCGTCCTTGACCCTCAGCCTGGCCGCCTGCAGCTCCACGCCGGAAGGCAGCTCGGAGCCCGTCGGCGAGCAGATGTATGGCAACGGCGTCCCGGATCCGGTGCACCAGGAGAAGATGCGCGAGCAGCGGAACCAAAGGTGAGCGCCGACCAGGTGCCGGGTAGAGGGCCCGGAGTGCGGAGTTGCGCTGGCTCGGAACCCGCCACGTAGATCACCGGGCCCGCCGGGTCACTATGCCAAGTTCAGAGTCTGCTGCGAAGCGTAACTCGAATGCGCTGACTCAACAATCTCTTCCGGCGCTGATCTCGATTTTCGCGAGACAGGCTAAGGCACTGAGGGGGTCCTCGGGGCTTAAGGTCCAGGTCGCGCTTCATGATCGGACGTAGAACATCTTCTTCACGCTGGGCGCGGATGCCGGCGATACTTGAGCGCGAAGCTGCCCGGGTTTCCCTGCGGCCACCAGAGGTTCGCGGCATACTCGCTCCGCAGCCTCCTGCTCGTTCTCGGCTTCGATCTTTCCCATTGGCCCGCCTCGAAGCACGTGACCGTGAAGCTCACCATTGCGGCATCTCCGAAAAATTGTAACCTCCAGAATCCTACGCTATCACGCCGAGAACCACCCGTCACCAATGGTTGAGCCGGGTGCGGTAGCGGATCGTCGCCCCATCCGCCAAGATCGCAACCTTCGCCATTCTTGAGTTGTTCCTAGACCCAACCACTAGGCGGTGGTACGATCCTCTAGCGTGCATGGAGGGCACCGGGAATGGCGGACGGGGATTTCAAGGATTTGTTGGAGACTAGCTATCCATGAGCGTCAGGCTACTGCGGCGACGAGAGCGTGGTAGGTAGTGGGTTGGATGGTCACGGCGTGCGCGATGACGCGGGCGAAGCGGTGGCTGATGGATTTGGCGGTGCGGCGGTTGAAGCGGAACACGAA
>JBKPDM010000239.1:0-7820 GCA_046727895.1 Pseudomonadota bacterium
GATGACGCCGCCTTGCGGCGTGCCCATCGTCGTCGGGTCCAGCGCGCCAAGCTCGACCACGCCGGCTTTGAGCCAGCGTCGGATCGTGGTGGTGAACACAGGCAGACGCGCGAGCAGCGCCGCGTGCTCGATGCGATCGAAACACTTGGCGATGTCGGCATCGAGGACCCACCGGCTGCTGCCCGGGCTTGGACAGCGTCCGGTGAAGCGCCTCGATCGCGTCCATGGTGCACCGTCCTGGCCGGAAGCCGTAGCTGTTCGCCTCGAAGCGAGGCTCCCATTCCGGCTCCAGCGCCAGCTTGACGAGCGCCTGCATCACCCGATCCAGCATGGTCGGTATGCCCCGGGGGCCGCTCCTTACCGTCGCCCTTCGGGATGTACATCCGGCGGACCGGCTTGGGGCGGTAGCCCTTGAGACTCAGCCCTTTCCGGAACATCGCGAGGCGTCTCGGCGGCACGTGGCACACCACGCCGTCGATCCCCGGTGTTCTCTTGTCGCGATTGATCTGGGTCGCCTTGCGGATCGCCAGAAGCTTCGCGGAACTCGATCAAATGAGGAGCTTTTGAAGGTTCTTGACCTTCGCCGGCTCGCCGTTCTGGCTGGCACGAAAGATCCGCTCCTGCAACCTGCGTACGCTACGCTCGGCCGCCGGCCAGTCGATGCTGGACCAGCTCTTAAGAGCGCCGCGTCCCGCCGTCGGTTCGGTGCTGATCACCGTCTAACGTCCCGACAGGTACGGCAGGGCAGGGGCATAGCTTTCGGTGACACCCGCCGGAAGTCAGCTCCCTTTCGGGACGGGTATTGCCCTATCCGGCCGATTACCGGCAGGCCTTCGCTTTCTCCGGCATCCTCTACCCCCTCGGCAAAGACAGGTCCGACGGTCCGTCCCACGTCGCCTTTTGGCTGCGGCCTGTCGCTCTTTGGCCGCTTCGGAGTGACGAGCCCTGCGAGCCTTCACGTACTTCAGCCTTCCACGTCTCCCCTAGCCGTGCTCCGCCTCGAGGCTGGCAGCGCGCCGACGTTGTTCCCGAAGCTTCACACCTTGGGTCACCCCGCAGCATGTCCGGGTAGGGGCACCTAAGCACCATAGGGTCCGGCCGGACTTCCCGACCGGCACTCAAACCTCGACCCTTGCAACATCCTCCCCTCGGGTGTGCTCGAAAGTAGAGAATGTTTCTGGTCGCACTCCTCTCCCTCCGCCAATGCACGCGGACAGTCTCTCTGTCTGCTGATCGCTGCGCTGAAGCCCAGTAATTCGGCCGTTTTTTGCCTGGGGGCTGTTCACCACTGGATGCGGGCACAGTCCTCTCTGACGGCCAGCTTTCTCTGTGGCTGTTCACCGGGCTCGTTCGGTGAACGCTCGGAAAAGCTTTACAATACAGCGGGTTGTGCGATCAGGGTTGAGCCGACGTTTCCGAATATCAGTCGCTTACCCGAGACGTGGTCGCCAAACCCCAGATCATCCCCGTAGCCGAACACGTTGCCACGTGCATCAGTTGAGCCCGAGCGCCTTGAACGCGGCCTGGCGTAGGTCCCCATAAAAGATTGGATCGACGTTTTCGAGGGCATCGGCGGAGACGTCGAAGAAGTTGCGCTTGTTCTCGATCGGTATCAGGGCGCGCTTTGCACCGTTGTCCATCGCGACCTGGAGGGGCTCGACGAGGGAGCGCACGGGCTTGATGTTGCCCTGGATGCTCATGTCGCCTAGCACGAGCAGCGCCGGCATGGGGCCGCCTTGCGCAGGATCGAGTAGGCGGCAATGAAAAAACCACGCCGATTTCGACTTCCGCCTTGTTGCCGAGCAGGTCGATCACTTCGACGTGGAAGTCCGAGGTATCGACCTCCCGGCCCACGCCGAACGCCGTCTCGCTGGCGAGGAGGTGGCTGAAGGCACGGCTCACCGCCTCCTTCATAGACCCGCTGACGCCGCCGGCCGGTTTCAGTTTTCCTGTCCCCGCCGAGAGGCTGACCTCTACCCGGTACGGGCCGACGGTGCCGTCGGGGCTGACGGACGCGGAGTAGATCGTCCCGGGTGGCAATGGGTTGGCCGAGATGAGATCGCGCCCACCCTGCTCGGGCACGCCAACGAAGTGCTCCTCGCCGGTCTCGCTGACCACGTAGCTGAAGGAGGTCTGATAGTACTCGAAGGAGCCCATCTTCTTGAGCTGCTCCTTCACTCGTCGCCGGCCTTCCAGCGCCAGTGAGATGATCTCCTCGAGCTCGTCCCGGGACACCTGACCGTGCGGGTGCAGAATCTTCATCATGCCCGACACGGTGCGCCGCACCGCCTTCCGGTCGCGGGCATTGAGGTGGGCGCCCAGCGAAAAGTGGTGGTCGATCACCTCCGTGAAGTTGAGCTTGCGGAGTTCGCGGAGCGCCTCGGCCAGGTAGTCCACGACGAAGCCATAGTGGGTCGGTGAAGTGCTCGTTTCGCATCTTCGGCACCTCCCAGCCGGGGAGGTAGCAGTGCAGCCGATCGATGAACGCCATGTCGTCGCGGACTACGTCCGGAAGCGGCGCCAACAGGTGGCCGGTCTGCACCATCACGTCGATAGGCTGGTTGGTGTTGCCGAACATCGCGATGCTGGCGTAGCCCGCCATGGCCTCCTGGCCGCGCTGGAACTGGCCCGACTCGCAGTAGGTCTTGAGCGTCGTGATGACCTCTTTTGGCATCTTCTCGAGGTCAGCGACCTCGTCGAAGCCCACGACGTCCCAGATCATCACCATGCCCTTCTGCCGACCGCTCATGTGGCCGAACAGGTTGGCCACGGTGGTCGGCCCGGTGAGCAGCGCGGAATAAGGCGACAGCTCCTGCACCGCGTAACTTTTGCCGGTGCCACGTGGCCCCAGCTCGATCAGATTGTAGTTCCGTTCGCAGAGTGGGATGAGTCGGGTCAGGAACAGCAGCTTCAGCCGCCGCTCCATATCCACTGGCTCGTATCCCATGCTGCGGACCATGAGATCGAGCCACTCGTCGCTGGTGAAATCGGGGCGGAGTCGGCGGTATTCGTCGAGATCGAAAGAGGCGAGCTGGATGGGTACGAGCTTGTCGATCCAAAACGGATACTTGCCCCGAGTGTCCTCGTCATATTCAAAGCGCATGTCTACCTGCGCCCAGATGCCACCCGTCAATAAGCGATCGAATTCGCGAACGTATTGATCCGGGATGTGGACGTAGGTGCCCGAAGTTCGTAATCTCGGCCCAATAAAGTGAATCGGTGATACGAACTTTGATCTTATCTATGAATGTGTGTCGGCCTTTCTCCTTGACGAGGCTCTGCGCCTTGGTGGCTTCGTCGGGCCGTATGTAGTTCTCAGCGAGCGTGTCGTTTACGACCTGCAGCCCCATCCGAATCGCCATCTCGTCCGATGAGGCGCAGTATTTGCCCAACAGATATTCGAGCACGAAGACCGGCACGTTGGCGCCGACCTTGACCTTGCGCACGAGATCCTTGCGCACGACCTTGCCCGCGAAGACACGGGTGACCTTGTCGTCGAGGACATCGCGGACGGGCGTCTGAGTTTCGCTCATGCTCAGATGCCAAGCCTTACGGGAATTTCGTCGGATTGCGCGAGCACGGCGTCCGTCGCTGGATCCTGGATGACCACCCGAAGCGCTTTGCAGGTGTCATTCTTCAGCATCATGCCAACGTGGATATCGCGCGGCGGCTTCACCGTCACGATGCCAGAGGCGCTATCGAAGGTCTCGACGGATGTCATACCGGCCTGGCCCACCTGTTCGCCGCCGCCAATCAGAAGCGGTCGCATGGCCACTCCATCCCGGGTGAGGAGGTCGCCCTCGATCTGCAGGCGCACGACGAAAGTCCGGTTGGTAACCGCTGCGGGACACTCGAGCAGTCTCACAGTCGCTCCCGCCGGCGCCTTTCGCTCCTGCGTCGGCATGCGGAAGGTAATGACCGGCACCACGACCTCTTGCAAGCTCAAGCCACCATGATGGTAGGCGAGACCGCCGCCGGCCTTGAAAACGCCCGTGCTGGTGGGGAACACGAACTCGAGGTCGCTGGCGTAGCCGAGCTCTGCTGCTGGAACCCGCACCGCGGCTGATGGCGTGGCCCCGCCATACCCGATCCAGCAGCGCCGGTGCTCCTCGAGCGGCTGGCCACCCGGCTCGTCGATCTTCATGTCGTCCTCCCTGCGCAGGGAGAAGAGGCGGCCATGGTCGGCGGCAATCACGAACGAGCCGAAGCCAAGGCCGGCGAGCTTCCGCACCGCGCGGGCGATGTTGCCGATCGCGGTGTCCATCACATGCCGCGCGATCGCTCCACCGTCGGCCTCGCCAAGCAGGTCGATCTCGGTGGAGCGCACGATCAGGAGCCGTGCGCCCCCGAGTTTACTCGCAAGTTTCTTGGCAGAATCCTTCAAAAGCTCCCCGAGCGCGATATCGGCCGCATCCGGATGCTTGGCCTTGAACAGCTTCTGCCGATCGGCCGACCCGGTCAGGACCGTACCATCGATCTGCGCCGCCACGCTTGATTTGCCGGCGACGACCGCAAAGCTCGACGAGGCACCCGGGAGGAGCGCTGCCATTCCTACTGGCGTGATCGTCGGCAGGGCTGCCACGGCAGGCCGAACCGAGAGCTCCAGCGCGCCTTGCAGCTGGTCAGCAAGCTCCCGTCCCATCTCGAACCGCAGGGCATCCACGAGGAAATAGGCCACGCGTCCCGGCATCGGCTCGACACAGTCGCGATAGACCCGTGTCTGGTGCAGAACCCCCGGCACCGCCCAGGCGCCCCCGCGGAGCGCTTCTACGAAGCCGCTGGTCATCCTCTTGAGCAGCTCGTCGTATTCGCGGCGAAGCATGCCGAGAGCCGTCTCGGCCTCGGGCTCCTCGTCCATCTGCGCGATCCAGCTCTCGAGCTCGCGGTGCAGGCGATCAACCCGGTGCCAACCCTCCTCGGCCGTGTAGGCCGCCACCCACCTGGCCGGGTCCTTACCGATCCTGCCTACGGATGCGAGACCCCCTCGATAGCAAGGCCAAGCTTGGCCAGGAACCCGCAGGCTTTCCACTGCACTTGCCGCGCGACATCACGATCCGCCCAGAAGCTGCGTGCGCGACCGGTCACGATCGCCAGAGCTGCGTCGAAACGCTTCGCGGCGGCGAGCTCGCCTGCATGATGCAGCAGGGCCCTCTCCTCAAAGCGAAACGTGTCGATCGAGCCGAGGCAGGCCGGATCGATGGCGGCGTGGCGGAGAGCGAGCTCGTCCTCTACCTGGTCCGCGATCGCGACGTAACGCTCCGGAAATTCCTTCCGCAGGCGCTGCGCCAGCTGCCGCATCCGATCGAGCTGGTCCTTCGAAGGAGGTGCTGGCACCATGCCGATCGAAGCGGGGGGCTCGCACGAGAGATCGGAGCGGAACTCGTTGACAAGAACGTAGCGCAGCACGCGGGCCCGCGCTTCGGCGATGGCCATTGAAGGTGCCAGCGCAAGGCCCAGCCGAGCCTCGACCAGCCGATAGAGCTCAGCGATCGCTTCCTTGTCCGCGATCGGTGCGTCGTGGTCGGCATCAGCGAGCCACTGGACGAGGATCGTCTCGCTGCCGGCTTCGCCGAAGATAGTCTTGAGGATCGAGGCCTGCCCGTCGCTCTCCGCCTGCCGCAGGTACGCCACGACGTCCTGATAGCCAAGCGCCTCGGGCTTCAGCATCTCGTCGATGTCGCCGTCGGTGTAGACCTGCCGGAGCACGTTGCGGGCGAGGCGCTTCAGCTGCAGCTCGTAGGTGATCCCGGCCTTTTCGAACTCCATGAACACGGAGGTCTTCGGATCGCGCTCAGCTCCGGACAGGTAGACGAGCAGCGGGTCAGGCAAGTCCACCGCGACCAGATCCTCGACCGCGAACCGGACGGCGAAGTACGAACCCTTGAAGCGCGCAAGATGCACCTCGAGCCCATCCATGCGCACCCGTTCGATACCGGCGCTGGGTCCGGGCTCAGGCACGAGCTCATCGATGAACGGCTCGAACTCCCGGCGGAGATCGTAGAATAGCACGACGCGGCGCTTCCTGAGCCGATCTCCCAGCTGCTTGCATAGAAGCTCGAACAGCGCGTGCATCAGCGTGACGTCCGTCTTCGGCCGCGCCGACTGGCGCCATTCGTCGCTGGCGCCTCGAGTAGGCTCTTGAGCGCGGCTTTGACCGCAGTGGAACTTCGCTCCTGGACGAGTTCATCGACCGGACGGGTTGGCACCGCGCGCGGCTTCCACTTGCCGTCCGCATCTTCGAACCAGAACACATCCTCCAGCCCGTGGGCGATGGCGAGGCTTCGGTCGTCCGCGCACTTCGGCACGACGCGCTCGGGCCAGAGATGCATGGCCAGGTGCGACCAGTTATAGTCGCCCGCCACCAACTTGTCCCAGCACGCCTTGCACTCGCGCTGCCAGGCACGGTGCTGCGGAACGAGCCGCCAGAGCGGCGCGAAGTTGATGATCACCCCGTCGTCGTGATTGGGACTCCACAAGGGAGCGATGCGGGCGACCTCCTCCCGGAAGGCGCGGAGCTCCTCGACGAATGCCTCCTGTTCCGCAATCTGCCGGCGCTGCCCGGCGCTCGGGCTGCCCGCGCCCTCGCCGAGCAGCGCGCCGAGGCGTCGCTCCTCGTGCTGGAGTTTCGGGTCTACGTGGTCGGACAGCACAGTATAGAACGTGTCCTTGGTCAGGCGATGGTAATAGAGCCAGACCGAGTAGCTCGCCGAGGGGGTAGCTAGCTGCCAATAGATCGGGGCCCTGCGGCGGCTTTTGGAATAGCGTCCGATAGTATCTTCGAAGAAGCTACGGCTCAGCCAGGGGCGGAGCTCGCCCTCGTCATTGTCAAGGATTTGGGCGGCTTCGGTCCAGAATCGATCGACCTCCGCGCCGAAGACGCAAACCAATATGGCACGCACTCGGCCGTTGACGTCGGCTCGGTCGCCCGGATCGTTAGCAAGAATTCCCTCACGTGGGAACGTGATCGGATAGCCCGATGGCGGTGCCTCAACTGGCAGGCGGTTCTCACCAGTGAGCATGCCGGGCGAGGAAGGTGGCAGTGAGTCGAACGGATCGGGGCTCGGCGGCGGATCGTGCTCCCCCATTGCTAACCGGAGATCAAATCTGCCGAACACCGCGCCCACGCACCAGGAGACTAGCGCGGCCGTGAGCGATACGATATCGGCCCCTGCTTCCTCCTCTTCGCTCGCCTCGGCCGCGACCTCCGCGTCATCGTCTTCAACGGGCTCCTCAATCGTCCGGTTCGCCGGCTGAGGTGAGTCGCTCGCCTCCATGGCAGCGCGATCCATGCCGTCGATCCCGTAGAGCTCGAAGGCGAGGTCGTCAATCTCGGCTTGGATGCGGCCAAGCTCCCTCTCCGCGTTGTGCACGCGCTCCCACCATGCTGCAGAGCGGGCTGCCCAGGTTTGGCCGTCGACCCGCAAGAGCGCTGGGAGGACGAAAGCATGCGAGTTCTGCGTGGCCGTATCGATACCTCTCTTCAACGACCAAGCGCGCCGGGCGAATCCTGCCAAGCGTTCTTGGTGCGCATTTGTCCACATCAGGTACCGGCGTCTGCTGGATCAGCCCCACCTCAAACGACTGTGCGAGTTCGGTACGAGCGAGTTGAAGCTCGACCAAGCCCCCGAAAGCTCTCGAATTCAAGATCGCACTGAGTGCCAGTAGCTTGAGCGGGTCGTCGTCCTCTATCATCGTCTGCCGCGGCTGTTCGCCGAGCTCGCTCTCGCTCGTGGCGACGGCCGCTACCCGCGCCTGTTCCGCAGCCTCTGCCGCGTCCACCTGTTGATCCTCGACGACTGGGGGCCGGAGCCCATGACCGC
>JBKPDM010000240.1:0-13415 GCA_046727895.1 Pseudomonadota bacterium
GATCTTCATCGGCGCCGAGAACGAGCTGTTCGGGATGACCGGCTGCTCCGTCGTCGTCGCGCCCTACGAGGCCGGCCGGGCGAAGGCGCCCGCGCCCACCAAGGTCGTGGGCGCGATCGGCGTGATCGGACCGATCCGGATGAACTATGCGCGGATTATTCCAATGGTGGACTACACGGCCCGGGTGGTCTCGCGTCTCCTGGGCAACGCAGAGAACGAGTTGAGGCGATGAACCAAGCCAGACGATCAGACGCAAGCGAAGCGCCGGAGCGGCTCGAGGCTGCGATCGAGGACGACGCCAGGGTGCCTGGAGCGGAGCCGGATCAAGCTGTGGCGCAGACGCCGGCTGAGCCGGAAGCCCGGGCGGGGCCCTCGCCGCGCGAGGCCGAGCTGGAGGCCGAACTGGCGGTCACAAAGGAACGCCTTCTGCGGGCCCTCGCCGATGCCGAGAACCTGCGTCGACGCACGGCGCGCGAGGTCGAGGAGGCGCACAAGTATGCGATTACCGGGTTCGCGCGCGAATTGCTCGAAGTGGCCGACAACCTGAGCCGCGCGCTCGCCAACATTCCGGCGCGCGCCCGCGACGAGATCGGCTTCGTCAGGAACCTGGCCGAAGGCGTCGGCATGACCGAGAAGGCCTTGCTCGCCGCCTTCGATCGTCACCAGATCGCCATGGTGACGCCGCAGCCGGGCGACAGGTTCGATCACAATCGGCATCAGGCGATGTTCGAGGTCGAAACCAGCGAGTATCCGCCGGGGACGATCGCCCAGGTGATGCAGCCGGGCTACGTCATTGCCGATCGGCTGCTGCGACCCGCACTGGTCGGCGTGGCCAAGGCTCCGGCCCGGCCAGCGACCGCGGGCGAGGATGCCGAGGCCGAATCGACCGGCTCCGACGCCAGCGGCCGACACAAGATCGAGGTCAAACCGGGGGGGCGGCTCGACACCACCGCGTAAGGGGGGCGTCCGGCCCGGAATTGACCGGCCACCTCCGACCACTACGAACCACGCCGGCAGGCGGTCGTCAGCGGCCCGCCGGCACTCCATCAAGGGGGCGATCAGGGCGATCATGCCAGAGGGCATCAACAAGGTCGTGCTGGCCTATTCGGGCGGGCTCGACACTTCGGTCATCCTGCGCTGGCTGCAGGAGCAGTACCGCTGCCAGGTGGTGACCTTCACGGCCAACCTCGGCCAGGGCGAGGAGCTCGAGCCGGCCCGTGCCAAGGCCGAGATGATGGGCGCGGCGCCGATCTTCGTCGAGGATCTGCGCGAGACCTTCGTGCGCGACTACGTCTGGCCGATGTTCCGCGCGAACGCGCTGTACGAGGGCACCTACCTCCTGGGCACCTCGATCGCGCGGCCCCTGATCGCGAGACGCCTGGTCGAGATCGCGCACGAGGTCGGCGCCGATGCCATCGCTCACGGCGCCACGGGCAAGGGCAACGATCAGGTCCGCTTCGAGCTCAGCGCCTATGCCCTCAACCCGAAGATCAAGGTGATCGCGCCCTGGCTCGAATGGGAGCTGAACTCGCGCGCCAGGCTGATCGAGTACGCGGAATCCCACCAGATCCCGATCCCGCGCGGCAAGAGCGGCGAGCCGCCCTACTCGACCGACGCCAACCTGCTGCACATCTCCTACGAGGGACGGGCGCTCGAGGACCCCTGGGAGGAGCCCGACCCGGCGATGTTCACGCGCTCGGTCGCGCCCGAGGAGGCGCCCGATCAGCCGACCTACGTCGAGATCGACTTCGAGCGTGGCGATCCGGTCGCGGTCGACGGTGAGCGCCTCTCGCCGGCGGCGCTGCTCGCCCGGCTGAACGAGCTCGCCGGCGCCAACGGCATCGGTCGGCTCGATCTGGTCGAAAACCGCTTCGTCGGCATGAAATCGCGGGGAGTGTACGAGACGCCCGGCGGCACCGTGCTTCTCGCTGCGCATCGGGCGATCGAGTCGATCACTCTCGACCGAGGCGCGGCCCACCTCAAGGACGAGCTGATGCCGCGCTACGCCGAGCTGATCTACAACGGCTTCTGGTTCAGCCCGGAGCGCGAGATGCTCCAGGCTCTGATCGATCGCAGCCAGGCGAACGTCACCGGCCGGGTGCGGCTCAAGCTCTACAAGGGCAACGTCCAGGTGGTCGGTCGCCGCTCGCCGCACAGCCTGTACGACGACGCGCTCGCGACCTTCGAGGCCGACACCGTCTACGACCAGCGGGACGCCGAGGGCTTCATCAAGCTGAACGCGCTCCGGCTCCGGGTCCTCGGCCGCGCGAACCAACGGTGACGACCAGCGCGCTCGAGGTCGCCTTCTACTACGGCCTCGGCAGCCGCTATTCCTACCTCGCCTCGACCCAGATCGCGCGCCTCGAAACCGACACGGGCTGCCGGGTGCACTGGAGGCCGCTCTACAGCGCCGATCTGTTCCAAGCGCGCGGCGCCGATCCGTTCCAAGGGCGGCCGGTCTCGGGCCAGTACGACTGGGCCTACCGGCGCTTCGATGCCGCATGCTGGGCCGACCACTACGGCGTACCCTTTCGCGAGCCCGCGGATGTCCGCTTCGAGCCGAGGCGCCTCGCGCTGGCCGCCACCGCCGCCGCCCGCCTCGGTGCGGTCGAGCGGTTCAGCCGCCGGCTGCTCCAGGCGCTCTTCGTCGATGGTACCTCACCCCTCGATGACACGGCTTGCCGGCAGATCGCGCGCGAGGCCGGCCTCGATCCGACCCGCTTCGCCGCGGCGCTCGACGAGCCGGCAACTACCGCCGCGCTCGCCGGGACCGTCGCAGAGGCCCTGGCGGCGGGTGTGTTCGGCGTGCCGAGCTTCCTGCTCAAGGGCAAGGTCTACTTCGGCAACGATCGCCTGCCGATCATCCGCCATGTCCTGCTCAAGGATCGCCACGGGCGTTCCTAGCCGGAAGGATCGCCTCTACGCGCACGCAACTGCGACGCGATGTCGGCGGGCCGGAGCAGAACGTCGATCCAATCATGGCACACCACTTTCCTGCCGGCCGCGCGCCTCGAGGTGACTGAACCCCCAAGCGACTGGCGAGCATTGCCGGCGCGGTCTACCTTGGCGGCCGGCTCGCAACGGGAGGGGCGGAAGTGAAGGCTGCGTCCGGAAGGGGACTATGCATCGGGCTCGACGTCGGGACCAGCGGCGTCAAGGGTCTTCTGATCACCGAGGACGGCGCGGTGGTGGCGACCGCGAGCGCCGATTATCCGCTGGCGACCCCGCAGCCGGGCTGGACCGAGCAGGAGCCAGAGGACTGGTGGCGGGCGAGCTGTCAAGTGCTGCGCCGGCTGGTCGAGAGGGCGCCCGCGCCGGTCGAAGCGCTCGGCCTGACCGGCCAGATGCACGGTTCGGTGTTCCTGGATCGCGATCAGCGGGTGATCCGGCCGGCGATCCTCTGGAATGATCAGCGCACCGCCGAGGAATGCGCCGAGATCGAGCGCGCGGTCGGCGCCGAGCGGCTGCGCCGGATTGCCGGCAACCCCGCGCTCACCGGCTTTCAGGCGCCCAAGGTCCTCTGGCTGCGCCGCCACGAGCCGGACGCCTATGCGCGCCTTCGTTACCTGCTGCTGCCGAAAGACTTCGTGCGGCTTCGCCTGAGCGGCGCACTGGCCAGCGATGCCTCCGATGCCGCCGGCACGCTGCTCCTCGATCTGGCGAGGCGCGACTGGTCGGATGAGATCCTCGACGCTCTTGCGATCCCCCGCGTCTGGCTGCCCCGGGTTCACGAGGGACCGGAAGTGACCGGCCGGGTATCGGCCGAGGGTGCCGCAGCCAGCGGACTGCCCGAAGGGCTGCCGGTGGTCGCCGGCGGCGGCGACAATGCCGCGGCCGCGGTCGGCTGTGGCGTGGTGCGTCCGGGCGGGGGTTTCGTCTCGCTCGGCACCTCGGGCGTGGTGTTCGTGTCGAGCGCGCGGCTCGAGATCGATCCTAGCGGTGCGCTGCACGCCTTCTGCCACGCGGTGCCGGGCCAGTATCACCTGATGGGCGTGGTGCTCTCGGCCGGCGGCAGTCTGCGCTGGTATCGGGACGTGATCGCGGGCGGGCGGGCCGAACCGGCTTCGGAACCCGGTCCGGACAGCTACGAGGCGCTGCTGAGCCAAGCCGGCGAGATCGAGCCGGGCGCGGCGGGCCTGTTCTTTCTGCCCTATCTGGCGGGCGAGCGGACGCCGCACATGGACCCGCACGCGCGCGCCGCCTGGATCGGGCTGACCTTAGCCCACGACCGCCGTCATCTGCTGCGCGCCCTGCTCGAGGGGGTGAGCTTTGCGCTCAAGGACTCGCTGGTCCTGATGCAACGCCTCGGGGTCTCGCCAGACCTCCTCTATGCGGTCGGCGGCGGCGCTCGGGGCCGCGTCTGGCGTCAGCTTCTCGCGGCGGTGCTCGGGGTCCGGCTGCAACGCCTCGCGGTCGAGGAAGGACCCGCGATGGGTGCAGCGCTGCTCGCCGCCGTCGGCGCTGGCGTCCACGCGGATGTCGAGGCGGCGGTTGCCGCGGCGGCACGGACCGAAGGCCCGCCCGAGCTGCCCGATCCCGCGCTGACTACGCGCTACGTGGAGCTGCATCAGCGCTTTAACCTTTTGTATCCGGCGCTCAAGCAGACTGGGCTCTGGTCCGGCCAATTCTGACGCGCCGTCGGTCGTCCGCGGCCGGGCGCGCCGGGCCAAGCCACAGGATTGAAGGCAGGTGCCGACGTCGACCGAGCGCCATCGAGGACCTGCGCGGTGACTTCCCAGCGCGATCTGCTGATCGGGCTGAATGCCGGCGCCACCGCGATCCGGGCGGTCGCGTTCGACGCCCGGGGCCGCGAGGTCGCCACAGCCGAGCTGCCGCTTCCGGTCGCATGGCGCGAGGACGGCGGGGCCGAGCAGGAACTCGGCGTCGTCTGGCAGCGCTCGGCAGAGGTCCTGCGCCAGCTGGCCGACCAGACGCCGGGCTTGATGCGGCGAACGCTCGGCCTTGCGATCACTGGCGAGGCGGGCGGCACTTGGCTGATCGACGAGGATGGCGATCCGGTCGGAGCGGCATGGCTGCCGATCGATGCCCGCGCGGCGACCGTCGTCCGAGAATGGTGCCAGTCCGGGATTGCAAGCGAGGTCTGCCGGATCACCGGCGTTGCACCCACCGCCGCCTCGCAGTCCGCGCAGCTCGCTTGGCTGCAGCGTTCGCGGCCCGAGGTCCTGGCCCAGGCGGTGACCGCGCTGCATGGCAAGGACTGGCTCTACTTCTGCTGCACCGGCGAGCGCGCCACCGATCCGGCGGAGGCGATCGGAACCTACGGCGATCTGCGCCAGGGCGACTACGACTGGCGCGTGCTCGAACTGACCGGCCTCCTGGAGCTCGACGCCCTGCTGCCGGAAGTCACCGATGGCCGGCATCGCCAGGGCGGGCTCGGTCGGGCCGCGGCCGCAGCGAGCGGGCTTATGCCCGGCACGCCGGTCGTCCTCGGTCCGGTCGATCAGATCGCGGCGGCGCTCGCCTCAGGCCTCGGCGCGGGACAGACGGAGATTGGCTGCACCATTCTTGGCGCCGCAGCCAGCCACATGCGGGTCGCTGATGGTCGAGAGGACGACGGCGAGTCGCGGAGCGTCTTGCGCCTGCCGACCGGCGAGCTTGCGAGCATCGTGTCCGGTGGGCCAGGCCTGGCCGGGCTACACTGGCTGGTCGGAACGTGCGAGCAGCTGCTGGCGGATGCCGGGCTGATCGGCTTTTCGCGCGCCGAATTTGCCGGGCTGCTGGAGCGAAAAGCTGCGGCGGCGCCGCCGCGGAGCTGCCGGTTCGAGCCGTTCGAGGCGGCGGCCGACGGCGCCGGGCAATGCCCGCCGTTCGCGCGGGCCCGTTTCCACGAGCTGTCCACCCGGACCGATCTGTACGGCATGATGCGCGCGGTCTATGAAGCGCTCGCCATGGCGGCGCGCGGCGGTTACGCGCGCTTGGGCGGTCGCCCGAGCGAGGTCCGCCTCGCCGGTGAGGGCAGTGGCAGCGCACTCTGCCGAGCGGTCATCGCGGCCTGCGTCGGCACGCCGGTGCGGCCGCTGCACCGGCGTGATCCCGCAGCCGCCGGCGCGGCGCTCTTCGCCGCGGTCGCCCTCGGTCTTTACCGCGGATTCGAGGACGCCCGCGAGGCTTGGGTCGAGCCCCATCTGGGCGCGCCGGAGCCGGTCGACCCGGCTCTGGCCGCGATCTACGGGCCGCCGCTGTATGCCGTGCGGCGAGAGCTGTGATCGGACGTCGCTTCCGCGCCATGGCGGTGCTTGCCGAGATCGGCTAGGAGGAAGGGAGGTCGAGAGAATACGGGCCGGGCAAGCTGCGCCATGGAGGGGGCAATGAGTAGACTTGGGCTGGTCGGAGGTGCGCTCGCGGTCCTGACCCTCGTCAACACGGCGCTCGCGGCTGAGTCGTACCGCGTGCGCGGCACGCTGACCGGGGTGGACGAGGGAACACTGACGGTCACGAACGACGATGAAGAGAAGCTCAAGTTCGCGCTGAGCGACGATACCAGGATCCTCGTCGTGAAGCCGGCGAAATTCCGAGACATCCAGTCCGGGCAATACGTCGGCGTGGCGTCGGTCGAGTCGAAGGGCGAGCGCATCGCGCTCGAAGTGCACATTTTCGGCGAGGATCTCCGCGGCACCGGCGAAGGGACGCATCCTTGGGACCTGATGAAGGAGCCCAACACGATGACCAACGCCACCGTTGCCGATCAAAGAGGTGAGCGCGGTCGAGCGGGTGCTGCGGCTGACTTATAAGCAAGGCGAGGGCGCCGGGCAGACCCAGGCGGAGCAGACCGTCCGGGTGCCGGACTTCGCCGACATCGTGTTCATGGACAAGGCCCCCGACCGCAGCGTGCTGGTGCCCGGCCTGCCGGTTGTGTTGTTCGTCAAGGAAGCAAAGCCTGAGCCACCTGCAGCGCTCGCCGTCGCGGTCGGGCTGGGCGCGAAGCCACCGATGTGACGGACCCGGCCCTGCTCCGGCGGTCAGGAGCTCCGGCCGCTGGTAACGACGAGCGGTAAGGGCAAGGCGGCTTCGCGGGACTGGTGGAGCCGATGGGATTCGAACCCACGACCTCGACGGTGCAAACGTCGCGCTCTCCCAATTGAGCTACGGCCCCGGTCCCGAGCTCCCCAATCCAATCACTGGGTCGCGCGCAGTTGATCGGACGGCTGGTGGAGCCGAGGGGAGTCGAACCCCCGACCTCTAGAGTGCGATTCTAGCGCTCTCCCATCTGAGCTACGGCCCCGCCACGGGAGCTTGTATGGTAAGCAGTGCCAGTGCTGTCAAGGGCTTGCCCGGGCGGCCGGCGACCGCTCGGGGCTGGCGGTCTGGCGGTCAGCTGCTATAGTCCGCCCCAACAGAATCGCCGGGTGCGGGCCGCTTCGCCGACCTGGCTGGTCTCGCCTCGCACAGGTTCTGACCCATGAACCCGGTTCACTGGCTCATCGACACGGTCCTCGACCTCTACATGTGGGTGGTCATCGCTTCGGTCGTGCTCAGCTGGCTGGTCGCCTTCAATGTGATCAATACGCGCAACGCCTTCGTCAATCAGGTCGGCAGCTTTCTGCATCGCGCGACCGAGCCGGCGCTGCGACCAATCCGTAACCTCCTGCCCAATCTGGGTGGCATCGACATCTCGCCCTTGATCCTCATTCTGCTGCTGGTGTTCGTCCGACGGCTGATCTGGCAGATGTTTGTCTGAGCGTCATGGCATCGTCGTCGACGTCGAATTGGCTGATCGGTCGCCCCGACGGCGTCCGCCTGGCGATCAAGGTGACGCCGCGCGCCACGAAAAGCAGCGTTGAGGGCATCGAGGTCGATGTTCAGGGCCGGGCCTATCTCGCGGTCCGGGTGACCGAGGCGCCGGACGCCGGCAAGGCCAATGCTGCGCTCATCAAGCTCCTGGCCAGGCGCTGGCGGCTGGCGCCGAGCGCGCTTCGGCTGGTGCGCGGGGCCAGCGCGCGGCGCAAGGTGCTGCACGTCCACGGTCCGGCGGACCAGTTGATCGACCGGCTCGAAGCGATCGAGGGACAGAGCCGGGCAAGCGCCGGGGCGGCGCAATGACGGCGCGCGTCATCGACGGCAAGGCCGCGGCCGCGGCGCTGCGGGCCGAGGTCGCGGAGCAGGCGAAGGCCTTCCTTGCGCGGCACGGCCGGGCGCCCGGCCTGCGTGTGATCCTGCTCGGCGACAATCCGGCCAGTCGCGCCTATGTCCGGACCAAGGCGCGGATGGCCGAGGACACCGGCGTCGACGGCGGGCTGATCGCGTTGCCCGACGACACGAGCGAGGCCGCCCTGCTCGACCGCATCGAGGCACTCAATCATGACCCGGCGGTCGACGGCATCCTGATCCAGCTGCCGCTGCCGGCGCAGGTCGGCGCCGCGCGGGTGCTTGAGGCGATCGACCCGGCAAAGGACGTCGACGGCTTCCACCCGATCAATGTCGGCCGGCTGTTTTCGGCGAGCGGCGCGCGCGATCCGCGTCTGCTGGTGCCCTGCACGCCGATGGGTTGTCTGCTGCTGCTGCGCCGGACCCTGGGCGAGGGGCTCACTGGTAAGCGGGCAATCGTGGTCGGCCGCTCGAACATCGTCGGCAAGCCGGTCGCGGCGCTTCTGCTGGCCGCCAACTGCACCGTGACCATCGCCCATTCGCGCACTGTGAATCTGCCGGGCGAATGCCGCCGCGCCGACATCTTGCTTGCCGCGGTCGGTCGCGCCGAGATGGTGCGCGGCGATTGGATCAAGCCGGGCGCGACCGTGATTGATGTCGGCATCAATCGGATCACGACCGAGGACGGCAAGGAGCGCCTGGTTGGCGACGTCGCTTTCGACGAAGCGGTGGAGGTCGCGGGCGCGATCACGCCAGTGCCGGGCGGGGTCGGGCCGATGACCGTGGCCTGCCTCCTGCGCAACACGATGATCGCCGCGGGCAATCTGGCAGGAGGCGGAGCGCCACGCCCAGCTGATCTCCCGATCCCGGCGGGTTGACATGGCCGAACAGGTCCGACCGGGCAGCGTCGAGGAGCTGAAGGACTTTGTCGCCGGGGCGGTCGCCGAGACGACACCGCTCGAGATCCTGGGTTCGGGTTCCAAGCGCGACCTGGGCCGGCCGGTGGCCGCGAAGCACACGATAAGCCTCGAGCGCCTCTCCGGCATTGCGCTCTACGAGCCCGAAGAGCTGGTCATGTCGGCCGCCTGCGGCACGCCGCTCGCTCAGATCGAGGCAAGGCTCGCCGACAACCGCCAGCAGTTGGCCTTCGAGCCGGCCGATTACGGCACGCTCTTTGGCGGAGCGCCGGGTGCAGGCACGATCGGCGGCGTGTTCGCCTGCAATCTCTCGGGTCCCAGGCGGATCAAGGCGGGCGCCGCGCGCGATCATTTCCTCGGCGTGCAGGCGATCACCGGGCGGGGCGAGCTGATCAAGTCGGGCGGCCGGGTGGTCAAGAACGTCACCGGCTATGACCTCTGCAAGCTGCTCGCCGGTAGTTTCGGCACGCTCGCGGTCATGACCGAGCTGACCTTCAAGGTGCTGCCGGCGCCCGAGGAGACGCGTACCGTCCTGGTCGGCACGCTCGGGCGCGCCGAGGCTTTCTCGGCACTGCGCACCGCCATGGCCAGCGCCTATGAGGTGGCCGGCGCCGCTTACCTGCCAGGCGCCGCCGCGACCCGCTCGGTGGTCGCGGACGTCGCAGGCGCGGGCTCGGGCGTCGGCCTGCTCCGGCTCGAGGGGCCGGCGCCCTCGGTGCGTTATCGCGCCGACGCGCTGGGCGGGCTGCTCGGGCCACTCGGCGGCGCGCTCGAGCAGCTCGACGCCGCCTCGTCGATCGAGCTCTGGCGGCAGATTCGGGACGTTGAGCTCCTCGCGAGCGACGCTCGAGCACTTTGGCGGGTCTCGACCCCGCCCGCGGGCGGCGCCGCCCTGATCGCAGCGCTCGAGCGGCAGCTCGACGTCGAGTGGCTGGCCGACTGGGCAGGCGGGCTTCTCTGGCTTGCCGCAGACGATCGCGTCGATGGCGGCGCAGCGGCGATCCGGGCAGCGCTCGCCGGACCCGGCGGGCATGCGACCCTGATCCGCGGTAGCTCCGAGCTGCGTGCAGCCGTCCCGGTCTTTCAGCCGCAGGAGCCGGCGCTCGCCCGCCTGAGCGCGCGGGTCAAGGAGAGCTTCGATCCGAAACGGATCCTCAATCCCGGGCGAATGTACGCCGATCTCTGAGCGGCTGCGGTGGAATCGATGCGGCTGATGCGTCAGGGTGTGGGTTTGCTGCTGGCGGGGTCGATGGTTGTCGCCTGCCAGACGCCGCCGCCGGCCTACCAGGTCGAACGGTCCCGGACCTACGGCCAGAGCAAGGAGCAGATCTGGAACAAAGTTCTGCGCTTCCTCAAGCAAAACGACATCACCGCGACGCGCGTCGACTTCGCCGCCGGCACGATCGAGGCCGAACGCAGCCATTATCAGGATGCCGGCCGGGCAGATTGTCCGATCCCATGGGTGGTCGATCACAACAGCAATTCGAACCGCCGGAGGAAGGCGCGGCCGGTCGATCGCGATCTGGCGCTGGCGATCCAGGTGCGCGAGGCCGCCGGCGCAACCGATGTGGCGCTCGATGCCCGTTTTCAGGAAGAGCAGATCAATCCGTGGCGCAACCTGCCGTTCGATCAACCGTGTCGCTCCAAGGGCGTGCTCGAGAGGGCCCTTCTGAACGCTCTTGAAGAGGGCAAGCCTGCCTCTTCGATCGGGAGTGATTGATTCGTCGCTCACGCCAGATCTAAATACTTGCCGACAACCGGCAGATTTGTCTAATAATCCCCATGCTCCGCCTGCATCATTTCCCGCTTTGTCCCTTCTCCCGCAAGGTCCGGATCGTCCTGCACGAGAAGGAGGAGCACGCCGAGCTGGAGACGGTCGAACCCTGGCATCACCAGCGGGAAATCGCCGCGCTCAACCCGGCGGCAGAGGTCCCGGTTCTGGAGGATCAGGGCCGGTTGATCATCGACAGCTGGGCGATCTGCGAGTACCTCGACGAGACCCGGGCAGAACCGAGCCTGCTCGGCAAGGGCGTGCTCGAGCGTGCCGAGATCCGCCGCCTGGTCGCCTGGTTCGACATCAAGTTTGCGCGCGAGGTGACCGACCTCATCTGGGGTGAGAAGCTGATCAAGCGGATCAAGGCGGCGACGCCGAATTCGAGCGCGGTGCGGACCGGTCTGACCAATATTCACGCCCATCTCGACTACATCGGTTTCCTGTTCGACCGGAGGAACTGGCTGGGCGGCGAAACCCTCTCCCTCGCCGACATCGCCGCCGCGGCGCAGCTCTCGGTGCTCGACTATCTCGGCGACGTGCCGTGGGACGGGCACCCCGGCGCCAAGGTCTGGTACGCGCGGATCAAGTCGCGACCGAGCTTCCGGCCGCTCCTCCAGGATCGCCAGCCCGGACTTAAACCCGCTCCCCACTACGACGATCTGGATTTCTGAGCCTGCTCTGACGCCTGCGGTTGCTTCGAGGGGTCGAGCCTGGCAAGGAGAATTCCAACACGTAAGGATATCGCCATGGCCAGAACCACGCTCACCAGCAAGGGCCAGGTCACGCTCCCCAAGGAGATCAGGGAGCAGCTCGGCCTCAAGGCTGGTGTCAACATGCACCCTTCTGGATCAACCGGATCGTTGTTTGCGAGCTGGTCTGGTCATTGACCGCCTCGTTCAAATTCGATCGGGACCGGGTGGCGGCGGCGGTCATGCTGCTGCTGCGCTCGGCTGAGGTGACGATCGAAGGGCAGCGGGTCGTCAGGGATGCGCTGTATCTGTTCCGGACCAGCCAGGCCGACTTTGCCGACTGCCTCATCGGGCTGTCCAATGGTTTGGACAGCGACCTTTGATCGGATAGCAGCGCGGCTGGACGAGTTCGAGCTGATCTGACGGACGTGCGGCGCGGCTCGTATTTGGCAGGCCGCGCGGCTATCTTACGGCCATGGTGGCGATCCTGGAACGCCCCCCCGGCGCGCCTGTCGATCGGAGCGCGCTAGTGTCCGACATCCGCGCTCGGGCGCTTGCGCTCGGCTTCGACGTCGTGGGCTTCGCGACCGCCGACTTGCCGCCATCGACGCAGAGCGCCTATCGCCGCTACATCGCCGAGGGGCGCCAGGGCGACATGGCGTGGCTGGCGCGCGACCCCGAGCGGCGCCAGAGCCCCAAGGGGCTTTGGCCCGAAGCGCGGAGCGTGATCGTCCTTGGCATGAACTACGGGCCCGATGATGACCCGCTCGCGGTTCTCGAGCGGCGCGCGTGCGGCGATATCTCGGTCTATGCCAGAAACCGCGACTACCACGACCTGATCAAGGGGCGCCTCAAGCAGCTCGCGGACTGGCTGCACCGCGCCTTCGGGGCCGCGGTCAAGGTCTGCGTCGACACCGCGCCGGTCCTGGAGAAACCCCTCGCCGAGCGGGCCGGCGTCGGCTGGCAGGGCAAGCACAGCAATCTGGTCTCGCGCGACTTCGGCTCCTGGCTGTTCCTGGGCGAGATCCTGACCGATCTGGCGCTTCCGCCCGATCCGCCCGAGACCGATCACTGCGGCAGCTGCCGGGCCTGCCTCGACATCTGCCCGACCGACGCCTTCCCGGCGCCGTATCAGCTCGATGCGCGCCGCTGCATCTCCTATCTGACGATCGAGCACAAGGGGCACATCGGCCGGGAGTTCCGCCGCGCGATCGGCAATCGTATCTATGGTTGCGACGACTGCCTCGCCGTCTGCCCCTGGAACAAGTTTGCCCGCGCTGCGAGTGAGGCGAAGCTAAGAGCCCGACCCGATCTGCGTGCGCCCGCGCTTGCCGAGCTCGCGCGCCTCGACGACGCGGGCTTCCGCAAGCTCTTTGCCGGCTCGCCGGTCAAACGCACCGGCCGCGACCGGTTCGTGCGCAACGTCCTGATCGCGATCGGCAACAGCGGCGACCCTGCGCTCGCAAAGGTCGCCGAAGAGCGTCTGTGCGACGCCTCGCCGCTGGTTCGAGCGATGGCGGTCTGGGCGCTTTCCCGGCTGCTTCCGTCTGAAGCCTTCGCCGAGCTTCAGAGACGCCTTGCGCGCGGCGAGACCGACCCTGTGGTGGGCGCCGAGTGGGAGGCTTCGGCCTGAGGTGCCGGAGCGTCTGACCCGGGTCCTGCTCGGGCAGCCGCGCGATCCGCTCAGCCGGGAAACGCGGCAGAAGATCGCGCTCGTCGCGTTCCTCGCCTGGGTCGGGCTCGGCGCCGACGGCCTGTCCTCGGCCAACTACGGCCCTGCCGAAGCGTACATCGGCCTGCAGGGGCGCCCGGACCTCGGGCTGTTCGTTGCGGCCGCGACGATCCTCACTGTCTTCATCATCTCGCTCGGCTACAACCAGGTCATCGAGCTCTTCCCGACCGGCGGCGGTGGTTACAAGGTCGCCAGCC
>JBKPDM010000241.1:0-15743 GCA_046727895.1 Pseudomonadota bacterium
GCCATGGATCGGCATGGACCTGCGAAGGGCTCGATCACCCGAGCTACCAGCAGGTCGCCGGGCTCTGCCGGCGTTTTCCGGTGTATGATCGCCCTGTCGACCAGCCGGGGCGCTGCGGGAGGTGGCCTGATGGCGATCAGCGCGTTCGATCTGTTCAAGATCGGGATCGGCCCGTCGAGCTCGCATACGGTCGGACCGATGCGCGCGGCGCTCACCTTCGCGCGCCGGCTCGAGACCGATGGCCTGCTCGATCGGGTGGCCGCGATCCGGGCCGAGCTGTTCGGCTCGCTCGGCGCGACCGGCATCGGGCACGGCAGCCACAAGGCGGTGATGCTCGGTCTCGAGGGCGAGGCGCCCGAAACGGTCGCGACCGAGACCGTGCCGGAGCGCCTGCAGCGCATCCGCGAGGCTGGCCAGCTCTGCCTGCTCGGCCGGAAGGCGATCCGCTTCACCGAGAAAGACCATCTGATCCTGCACGGGCGGAAGTCGCTGCCGCATCATCCGAACGGCATGCGCTTCACCGCGCTGGCCGATGACGGGCATGAGCTCAGCGCCGCGGTCTACTACTCGGTCGGCGGCGGCTTCGTGGTCGACGAGCGGGCGATCGGCGCCGATCGGATCAAGCCGGACGAGACGCCGCTCGCCTACCCGTTCACGACCGGCGCCGAGCTGCTCCGCCTCTGCCGGACGCACGGTCTCTCGATCAGCCAGCTGATGCTCGAGAACGAGAAGGCCTGGCGGCCGGAGGCCGAGATCCGCGCCCGTCTGCTCGAGATCTGGCGGGTGATGCAGGACTGCGTCCGGCGCGGCTGTACCGAGGACGGGGTCCTGCCGGGTGGGCTCAAGATCCGGCGGCGGGCTGCCGACCTCTACGGGCAGCTGTCCGCCGCCGGGCGGGCCGAGGACCCACTCGACGTGATGGACTGGGTCAATCTCTACGCGCTCGCGGTCAACGAGGAGAATGCCGCGGGCGGCCGGGTGGTCACCGCACCGACCAATGGCGCGGCCGGGATCGTGCCGGCGGTGCTGCACTACTACGCGCGCTTCTGTAAGCGCGCCGACGACGACGGCCTGGTGCGCTTTCTTCTGACCGCGGCCGCGATCGGCATCCTTTGCAAGGAGAACGCTTCGATCTCGGGCGCCGAAGTCGGCTGCCAGGGGGAAGTGGGCTCGGCCTGCTCGATGGCCGCGGCGGGCCTCTGCGAGGTGCTGGGCGGCACGCCCGCGCAGGTCGAGAACGCCGCCGAGATCGCCATGGAGCACAATCTCGGCCTGACCTGCGATCCGATCGGGGGCCTCGTGCAGATCCCCTGCATCGAGCGGAACGCGATCGCCTCGGTCAAGGCGATCAACGCCGCGCGCATGGCGCTGCGCGGCGACGGCACCCACTTCGTCTCGCTCGATCGGGTGATCCGGACGATGCGCGCGACCGGCGCCGACATGAAGACCAAGTACAAGGAGACCGCACGCGGCGGGCTTGCGGTCAACGTGGTCGAGGTGCCGGTCAGCGTGATCGAGTGCTGAAGCCCGCCCGTCTCAGAGCCAGCGCCGGACGCGACGCTTGTAGTCGAGGTAGCGCTCGCCGAAGTGCCGCTCCATATGGGCCTCTTCGGGCACCACGAAGCGTGCGCGGATCAGCCAGAAGAATGGCGGAATGACGAGCAGCGGGCTCAGCGTCCCGAGCAGGACGAAGAGGCCGGCCAGCACCAGCAGGATGCCGACGTACATCGGGTTGCGGGTGAAGCGGAACGGGCCGTCCTCGACCAGCGCGGTCGATGGCGCGAACGGCAGGACCGCCGTACCCGCCCGCTTGAACCGGCGCTCAGCCACGACCGCGAGCGCGATGCGCGCAACGATCGGAGCGATGCCGGCGAGCGAGAAGGGCCAGGGCACGATCCTGGCGATGGGCGCGGCGAAGTGCAACGCGATCATCAGCGCGCACGCGGCAAAGAAATAGAGCGGCGGAACGTCCCACCGCCGGCGTTCCCGCGGCGACGGCGCCATCGCTGCCACGTCAGATCTCAGCTCCGGCCACGATACACCTCGCGCCGATGGCCAACCCTGATGACAAGCACTACGAGCCTGTTATCGTACAGCTCATAGAGGATTCGGTAGTCCCCGACACGCAGTCGGTAGCTTTGGTCCGCGCCCTTCAGTTTCACCACACCTGGCGGGCGTGGCTCATCGGCCAGACGATCGATGACTGGCGCGAGCCGTTTCCTCACGTCGGGCGCAAGCCTCCTGAATTTGATGTCGGGCCGCAGGCGTGAACTCGACCCGATAGGCGGCCCACACTCGACCCGCTCGTTCCGGCACGCCGACGCGGCGCGGCCGTCCGATCAAGCCGCCCTACGGCTTAAGGCTGAGCTCGGCCTTGACCTGCTCCCACGGGATCGTCGGTTCACCGCTGCGCTCGAATTCCTCCTTGGCACGCCGGACCGTCTCCGCGTCGAGCTGGTCCTCGAGCGCTTCCAGGAAGTTCAGGTCCTCGATCGGCACCAGGGCGGCGACTGGCCTGCGGCGCCGGGTGAAAACCACGCGCTCCTTTTGCTGCACGGCGCGCTCGAGCAGATCGTCAAAACGCCTCCGCGCTTCCGCGCAGGCAACACTGGGTCCGGCCATGCCGTTCATCGGTGGCGCTCCACTAGGCTCGCAGCTCTATGCCATGCCGGGACGCAATCGGAAAGCTCGCAGGCTCCCAATTGGAAGGGGTCGAAGCACCGTGGCCCTATACTTTGCTCTCCGGCAGGATCTGGCCGCCGTCGATCACGATCGTCGTGCCGGTGATGTAAGCGGCCTCGTCGGAGGCGAGGAACAGGACCGCATGCGCGACGTCGCGGGGCGTGCCGAGGCGGCCGAGCGGGACCGATCGCTCCATCGTGCTGATGAACTCGGGGCTGCGCTCCGCCTGCAAGGCCTCGGTCAGGATGTTGCCGGGCTCGATGCCGTTGATCGTGATGCCGTGGGGGGCGAGCTCGATCGCGGCCACACGGATCAGGCCGTTGATGCCGGCCTTGCTCGCCGAGTAGTGGCCGTGGCCGGGACTGCTCACCCGTGGTCCGGTGATCGAGCTGGTCAGCACGATGCGGCCGTAACGCTGGTCGCGCATCGGCCCAATGCAGGCCCGGATCGCGAGAAAGCAGCCGCGGAGGTTGACCCCGAGCACCGCATCCCACTCCTCGACCGGGATGTCGGGGAGCATCGTGTAGGGGTAGATGCCGGCGTTCTGGACCAGAATGTCGACGCGGCCGAAGCGGGCGAGCGTGGCCTGCACGAGCGCCTCGACCGAGGCCTTCTCTCTGACGTCGGTCCTGACGAAGAGCGTATCGCCCTCGCGGGCGAGACGCCCGGCGGTCGCCCGGCCTTCGTCCTCCAGCGTGTCGGCGATGACGACCCGGGCACCTTCTTCGACGAGCCGCTCGGCGATTGCGGCGCCGATGCCGCGCGCCGCGCCGATGACCACGGCCACCTTATCCTGGACGCGACCGGTCACCGGCGCCGCCCCCGCAATCCGGACGGCGCGCCAAGGATTGCCCGCACGCGCTCGCCGACCAGCGCCGGCTCGCCGCTCCTGAGGCTCTGCGGCCCGAACAGAATCCGGCCCTCGCCCGCGGCGCTCGGATCGGCATAGACCGCGGGCGTGCCCGCCTCAAGCCGCCTCATCACGTCGAGCGCGCCGAGGTCGCCGGCCTCCGGGTCGAGATCGAGCGCCACGAGCGGAACCTCGCCCTGATCAATCAGCCGCACCTCGGCCCGCGCCACGCCTTCGAGCGCCGTGACCAGCTCCCGCATCAGGCGCAGCCAGCGACCGCGCCGGCGCTGGGGATCCTCGTCCGCGAACAGGCGGAGCGCGGTCAGCAGCCCGACGATTTCCTCCTTGCCGACCTTGCAGGACCGGCCGATGCCGTGGTGCGGCAAGCCCTTCAGGCGCGACTTGTCGATGAAATGCGTGGGCGGCGCCCACTGATCGTAGAACACGTCGAGATCGAGGGTCTGCAACGCCGCGGCCATGATCAGGTCGTGCCCACCGCAGAGGATCCCCGACGCCTGGGGCCCGCCGATCGCCTTGCCGCCGCTGAAGGCGACCAGATCGGCGCCCGCGGCGATGAAACGGCGCAGATTCTCGGCCGGCGGCAGCTGGGCCGCGGCATCGACCAGGACCGGCACGCCGGCCTGGTGGGCGACCTCGATCACCTCCTCCAGGGCCGGCCGGGCGCCGGGGCCCGCGACCCAATGCACCGCCGCGGTCTGCGGACCGATGGCATCCGCGATCTCCCAGGCCTCAGCGTCGCGCACGCCCGCCCCGGCATAACGATCGGGCAGGCCGACCTCGACCAGCCGGACCCCGACGGCCCGGACCGCATGATCGTAGAAGTTGCGCTGGCTCCGCACCATGATGACTTCGTTCTTCATACCCGTGGTGTCGGGCAGGCGGTTCATCCGGCCGGGGTCCAGGCCGGTCACGCAGGCCGCGGTGCCGAGCAGCAGACCTGCCGCGGCGCCCGCCGTGACCAGCCCGGCTTCGGCGCCGGTGATCTCGGCGATGATCTCGGAGGCGCGCGCCTGCAAATCGGCCATGTCGACGCAGTGCTGCGAGGCCTCGACCATCGCCTCGGCCACTTCGCGTCGCAAGATGCCGCCCGAGAGCCGGGTCGACGGCCCTTTGGCGTTGACGATGGTCGCCACACCCAGGCGCTTGTACACATTGGTCGTGGCCTGGGCGTCGTGACGGATCATGGCGTCGCCTCCTGGTGGTCGATCGGCGCCATCAAACCACCGGCTCGAGCTTCCGTGAATGCCTCTCGTGATGGACATCGATCGCTCAGGCGCCTCGCCGGGCGGGGAACATTCAGGCTCCGTTAGGCACGAGACCGTAAGCTCCGAGCGGGCCGACCCGCGCGCCAGCTCGCCTATCGATCCTGGTCCGGGAATACCATATCAACGCTTGGTGCTTCGACCTCGCCATCGCCATCGTCATCGCCGACGGCCAATGGGAACCAAACCATGATCAAGAACGTGGTGATTGCCGGCTACGCCCGCTCGCCATTCCACTTCGCGCACAAGGGCGCGCTCACCAAGGTCCGCCCGGACGACCTGGCGGCGCAGGTGATCGAGGCGCTGATCGCGCGCACGGGCGTCGAGCCGGCTGACGTGGAGGACGTGATCGTCGGCTGTGCCTTTCCCGAGGGCGAGCAGGGCATGAATCTGGCGCGGCTGGTGGCGCTGCTCGCCCATCTGCCGATCTCGGTCGCCGGCACCACGGTCAATCGCTTCTGCGGCTCCTCGATGCAGGCGATCCACATGGCGGCCGGTGCCATTCAGCTGGATGCGGGCGAGGTGTTCGTGTGCGCGGGCGTCGAGTCGATGACCCGCGTGCCGATCGGCGGCTACAACTTTCTGCCCAGTCCGCGGCTCATGGAGGACTACCCGCAGGCCTACGAGAGCATGGGCGTGACGGCCGAGAACGTCGCCCGGCAATACCAGATCACGCGCGAGGCGCAGCAGGCGTTCGCGGTCGAGAGTCACCGGAAGGCGGCTGCGGCTCGCGCGCAGGGCAGGCTCGCGGCCGAGATCGTGCCGATCCGGCGGAACGGCGAGGTGATCGAGACCGACGGCTGCATCCGTCCGGAGACCAGTCAGGAGGCGCTCTCGGGCCTGAAGCCGGCGTTCGATGAGAACGGCACGGTGACCGCCGGCACTTCCTCGCCGCTGACCGATGGCGCGGCCGCCGTGCTCGTCTGCACCGAGGACTATGCGCACAAGCATGGGCTCGACGTGCTGGCGCGCATCCGGAGCGTCGCGGTCGCCGGCTGCGCCGCCGAGATCATGGGCATCGGGCCGGTCGCGGCGACCCGCAAGGCGCTCGCGCGCGCCGGGCTCGAGATCGCCGAGATGGAGGTGGTCGAGCTGAACGAGGCCTTCGCTTCGCAGGCACTCGCCTGCGTGCGTGACCTCGGGATCGACCCCGAGACCCTCAACCTCGATGGCGGCGCGCTGGCGCTCGGGCATCCGCTCGGCGCCACCGGGGCGCGCATCACCGGCAAGACGGCGGCGCTGCTCAAGCGCGAGGGCCGGCGCTTCGGCCTCGCGACCCAGTGCATCGGCGGCGGCCAGGGCATCGCGACCGTGCTGGAGGCGCTCTGATGGCGATCGAGAAGGCGGCGGTGATCGGCGCCGGAGTGATGGGCTCCGGGATCGCGGCGCAGTTCGCCAACGCCGGCCTGCCGGTCCTCCTGCTCGACATCGTGCCGGATGGCGCCGTTGACCGGAACGTGCTGGCGAAGGGCGCGCTCGAGCGCATGGCCAAGGCCGATCCGGCCCCGTTCATGAGTAAGCAGGCGGCCCGCCTGGTCACCCCCGGCAATCTCGAGGACGATCTGGAACGGCTTCGCGAGGTCGACTGGATCGTCGAGGCCGTGGTCGAGAGGCTGGACGTCAAGCGCGCGCTTTACGCCCGGATCGACGCCGCGCGCAAACCGCGTGCCGTGGTCTCCTCGAACACCTCGACCCTGCCGCTCGCGAAACTGACCGAGGGCCTGTCCGCGGGTTTCCGGCGCGATTTCCTGATCACCCACTTCTTCAACCCGCCGCGCTACATGCGTCTGCTCGAGGTGGTCGGAGGTCCCAGGACCCGGCGCGAGGCGCTCGAGGCGATATCCGACTTCGCGGACCGCGCGCTCGGCAAGACCGTGGTGCGCTGCAAGGACACGCCAGGCTTCATCGCCAATCGGATCGGCTCCTTCTGGATGCAGGCGGCCTTCTGCGAGGCGTTCGAGATGGGCCTTCCGGTCGAGGAGGCGGATCTGGTCATGGGCCGCCCGCTCGGCATCCCCAAGACCGGCGTCTTCGGTCTCGCCGACCTGGTTGGCATCGACCTCTTGCCGCACGTCGCGGCGAGCCTCCGGATCGCGCTGCCGCCCGACGACCCCTTCCACGAGGTCGATCGCGAATGGCCGCTGGTGACCCGGCTGATCGAGACCGGCTACACCGGGCGCAAGGGCAAGGGCGGCTTCTATCGCCTCGCCAAGGCGAACGGCCAGCGGGTCAAGGAGGCGATCGACCTCACGACCGGCGAGTATCACGCCGCGGCCAAGCCGCGCCTGGACGCGGTCGATGCCGCCAGGGACGGCGGGCCGCGGGCGCTGTTCGAGGCGGACGAGCCGGCCGCGCGTTACGCCTGGCGGGTCATGAGCCGGACGCTCGCCTACGCCTGCTCGCTGGTGCCGGAGATTGCCGACGAAATCACCGCCGTCGATCAGGCGATGCGGCGTGGCTACAATTGGAAGTGGGGTCCCTTCGAGCTGCTCGACCGGATCGGTCCGGCCTGGTTCGCCGAGCACATCGAGGCCGAAGGCATCACCCTACCGCCGCTCCTGCAAAGGGTCGGCAGCGGGCGCTTCTATCGGGTCGAGGCTGGCCGCCTTCAGTATCTCACCGTCGATGACGGCTATGCCGACGTCGTACGCCCGGAGGGGGTGCTGCTGCTCGAGGACGTCAAGCGGCAGACCCAGCCGCTTGCCCGCAACGGCTCGGCCAGCCTCTGGGACATCGGCGATCGGGTCGCCTGCCTCGAGTTCCACAGCAAGATGAATGCGATCGATGCCGAGACCCTCGATCTGATCGACAAAGCGATCGGCATCGTCGCGAAGGAGTTCAAGGCGCTCGTCGTCTACAACGAGGGGACCAACTTCTCGGTCGGCGCCAACATCGGCCTCGCGCTGTTCGCCGCCAACGTCGCCGTCTGGCCGATGGTCGAGGATCTGGTCGCCAAGGGCCAGAAGATCTACCGCAAGCTCAAGCACAGCGCCTTCCCGGTGGTCGCGGCACCCTCGGGCATGGCGCTCGGCGGCGGGTGCGAAGTCTGCCTCAACGCCGATGCCATCCAGGCCCACGCCGAGACCTACATCGGCCTGGTCGAGGTCGGGGTCGGCGTGATCCCGGCCTGGACCGGCTCGGCCGAGCTCCTGACCCGCTGGGTGCAGCGCAAAGGGCGGCCGGGCGGGCCGATGCCGCCGCTCGCCCAGGCGTTCGAGACCATCGGCATGGCCAAGGTCGCGAAATCCGCCTTCGAGGCCAAGGAGATGCTGTTTTTGCGCGAGGGCGACGGCATCACCATGAACCGCGACCGGCTCCTGGCCGATGCCAAGGCCAGGGCGCTGGCACTGGTCGAGGGCTATCGCCCGTCCGAGAAGACCGAGATCGCCCTGCCGGGGCCGAGCGGGCGGATCGCGCTCGAGATGGCGGTCGGCGCGCTCCGTCTCAAGGGGGTGGCCACGCCCCATGACGAGGTCGTGGCCAGGCAGCTGGCCATGCTGCTCTCGGGCGGTGAGACTGCGGACATCACGGCGCCGGTCGGCGACGACCATCTGCTCAAGCTCGAGCGTCAGGCCTTCATGACCCTGATCAGGCAGCCGGCGACGCTCGCCCGCATCGAGCACATGCTCGAAACCGGCAAGCCGCTGCGCAACTAGGAGCCAGCGCCAATGACCACCTACCGGGCGCCGCAGCGCGACATGCGCTTCGTCCTGCATGAGCTGCTCGAGGTCGAGCAGCTGGCCGCGCTGCCGGGCTGCGAGGAGGCCTCGGCCGATCTGATCGACCACATCATCGAGGAGGCGGCGAAGCTCTGCGAGACCGTGCTCTTCCCGCTCAACCGCTCGGGCGACGAAGAGGGCTGCGTCTACGAGAACGGCGTCGTACGCACGCCCAAGGGCTTCAAGGAAGCCTACGAGACCTTCACCGCCGCGGGCTGGACCGGGCTTGCGGCCGCGGCCGAATATGGCGGCCAGGGCCTGCCCAAATCGATCAAGTTCGTGGTCGACGAGATGGTCTGCTCGGCCAACATGGCGTTCGCTAACTATCCGGGCCTCTCGGCGGGCGCCTATCTCGCGATCGACACCCATGCGAGCGATGAGCTGAAGGCGCTCTACCTGCCGAAGCTGGCCGAGGGTCGCTGGAGCGGCACCATGTGCCTGACCGAGCCGCAGTGCGGCACCGATCTCGGTCTGATCCGCACCCGTGCCGAGCCGAACGGCGATGGCACCTTCGCGATCACCGGCACCAAGATCTTCATCACCTCGGGCGAGCACGATCTGACCGAGAACATCGTTCATCTGGTGCTCGCGCGCCTGCCCGATGCGCCCAAGGGCGTCAAGGGGATCAGCCTGTTCCTGGTGCCGAAGTTCCTGCCGAAGACGGATGGCCGGCCGGGACAGCGCAACGGCGTCATGTGCGCCGGCATCGAGCACAAGATGGGGATCAACGGCTCGGCGACCTGCGTGATGAGCTTCGAGCGCGCGACCGGCTGGCTGCTCAGCGAGCCGCATCGCGGCATGCGCGCGATGTTCACGATGATGAACGATGCACGCCTCGAGGTCGGCCTGCAGGGTCTGGCGATCGCCGAGACTGCCTATCAGAGCGCGGTCGCCTATGCGCGCGAGCGCCTGCAGGGCAGGGCGCTCTCCGGCGCGAAGCAGCCCGATCAGCCGGCCGATCCGATCCTCGTTCACCCGGACGTGCGCCGCATGCTGCTGACCATGCGCGCGACCACCGAGGGCGCCCGGGCGCTCGCCTACTGGGTGGGCATACAGGTCGATCTGGCCAAGAAGCACCCCGAGGCCGGGGTGCGCCAGGTGGCCGAGGACCTGCTCGCCCTGATGACCCCGATCGTCAAGGCCTACTTCACCGACCAGGGCTCGGCCTGCGCCAATCTCGGCGTCCAGATCATGGGCGGCCATGGCTACATCCGCGAGTCGGGCATGGAGCAGCTGGTGCGCGACGCGCGGATCACCCAGCTCTACGAGGGCGCCAACGGCATCCAGGCGCTCGACCTCGTCGGGCGCAAGCTGCCGGCCCATTACGGCCGTCACCTGCGGACCTTCTTCCACCCCGTGATGGCGCTGATCGAACGCCACCAGAGCGATCCCGAGCTCGCCGAGTTCGTGCTGCCGCTCGCCAAAGCATTCGCCCGCCTGCAGCAGATCACGTTGCACGTCGCCCAGCAGGGCCTGCGTGATCCGAACGAGGCGGGCGCCGCCTCGGCCGACTATCTGCGCCTGTTCGCGCTGGTTGCCATGGCCTTCATGTGGACCCGCATGGTCCAGGTTGCTAAAGCGAAGCTCGCGGCCGGCGCCGATGGCGACGCCTCGTTCTATGAGGCCAAGATCCGCACTGCGCGCTTCTTCATGACCAAGATGCTGCCCGAGAGCGGCGCTCTGTTCGCCCAGATCATGGCCGGCGGCGCGCCCGTGATGGAGTTCGAGGATGCTGCCTTCTAGTCGTCATGAAGGCCGGCGAGGCCGACGGGGCGCCGCGCCCTGAGGTCGCTCATGCGCCTGCTTCTCCCAGCCCTCGCCGCCATCCTGCTCGGGCCCGGCCCGGCCGAGGCCTGCACCCATCCGCCGGGCGCGGTCGAATATGTGATCAAGCACGAGACCTACGGCGAGGTCGGGCGGCACGACATGACCTTCTCCTGCGCGGGCGACGATCTGGTCGTCGAGACGCGGATCGAGGGCGAGGTCAAGGTCCTGACGGTGCCGATCTTCGAGCGCGACGCGCGCTACCGCGAGGTCTGGCGGGGCGATCGGCTGCTCGCCTTCGACAGCCACTACGTCGACAACGGCGAGGTCTACGAGGTCAAGGCGCGCGCCGACGGCGAGCACACGATCATCGAAGGCCGCAGGGGGCGGATCGAGGCGCCGGCGACGATCGTCTCGAACGATCCCTGGAATTTCGCCGTGCTCGACCGCCCGCTCCTGTTCGACACCCAGAGGGGCAGGCTGCAGCACGTTCGGGTGACGCCCGCCGGCGAGGAGACGATCACCACGGCCGGCGGTCGCAAGATCAGCGCCCGCAAATTCGTCATGAGCGGCGATCTGGACCGCGAGCTCTGGTACGACAAGGACGGCAACTGGCTGCAGTCGCGCCTCGAGTACCAGGGCGACAAGATCACCCTGACCCGCAAGTAGCGCCGCGAGGCGCCCTCAGGCGCCGGTGAACTCGGGCTTGCGCTTCGCCATGAAGGCGCGGCGGCCCTCGACGTAATCCCGGCTCGCGAAGCAGGCGTCGACCAGCTGCTGGCAGCGGGCGAGATCGCGCTCGCCCGGGTCCTTCAGCGCCTCGCCGACGATCGCTTTGATCGAGCCGACGGTGAGCGGCGCGTTCCCGGTGATCGTGCGCGCACAGTCGGCGACGTAGGCCTCGACCTGATCGTCCGGCAGCACGCGGTTGACGAGGCCCATCGCGGAGGCCTCGGCGGCCGAAAACAGGCGTGCGGTGAAGAAGATCTCCTTGGCGAAGGCGGGGCCGACCAGGTCGACCAGGCGCCGCACCCCGCCGTAGCCGTAGCCGAGGCCGAGCCTGGCCGCCGGGATGCCAAAGCGCGAGCTTTCGCCACAGATACGCAGATCGCAGCAGATGGCGAGCGCCACACCGCCGCCGACGCAGCTGCCCTCGATCTGGGCGATGGTCGGCCGCGCGAATGCGGCGAGCTTGTCGAACACCCGCCCGGTGGTCGCGTTGTAATGCGCCTGGGCCGCGGCGCTCGCGCGCTCGCTCTCGAACTTCGAGATGTCGGCGCCCGACACGAACGCCTTGCCGCCGGCGCCGGAGAGCACCACCACCCGCACCGCCGCATCGGCGGCGAAACCGTCGAGAGCGTGCTCGACCGCCTGCCACATCTCGAGCGAGACGGCGTTCCGCTTCTCGGGGTTGTTGAAGACGATCCGCGCGATGCCGCCCTCGCGCCGGCTGATGATCTTGTCGCTCATGATTCCTCCCGACCAGCCTCAGAGCACCTCGGCCGCGCGCAGCGCCTCGATCCGCGCCCGATCGTAGCCGAGCTCGCCCAGAATCTCCTCGGTATGCTCGCCCATCAGCGGCGGCGGGGTGCGGATGCAGGACGGCGTCCGGCTCATCAGGATCGGCTGGCCGACCAGCTCGGTGTCGCCGCGCTCGTGCGAATGGACCGGCTGGGCAAGGCCAAGATGGCGGACCTGGGGGTCGGCGAACACCTGATCGATGGTGTTGATTGGCCCGCAGGGCACGCCTGCCCGATTCAGGAGCTCGATCCAGTGCGCGCCCGGCTGGCGGCGCGTGATCGCCGCGAGCTCGGCGTTGAGCGCGGCGCGGTTGGTCGAGCGCTCTGCTGCCGAGGCATAGGCCGGATTTTCGATCAGCTCCTCGTGCCCGATCGCTTGGCAGAACCGGCGCCAGATCGCCTGGCCGGCGACGGCGATGTTGATGTGCCCGTCTGCGGTCGGGAACACGCCGGTCGGGATGCTGGTCGGGTGGTCGTTGCCGGCCTGCCCCGGCACCTCGCGGTCGACCAGCCAGCGCGTCGCCTGGAAGTCGAGCATGAACACCTGCGCCTGCAGAAGTGAGCTCTGGACCCACTGGCCCTCGCGCGAGACCTCGCGCTCGAGGAGCGCGATCAGGATGCCCTGGGCGGCGAACAGCCCGGCGCACAGATCGGCGACCGGGATGCCGACCCGGACGGGGCCCTGGCCGGGCAGGCCGGTGATCGACATCAGCCCGCCCATCCCCTGCGCGATCTGATCGAAGCCCGGCCGCTGGCTGTAGGGGCCGTCCTGGCCGAAGCCGGAGATGCTGGCGAGGATGATGCGCGGGTTGACCGTGCGCAGATCCTCGTAGGCGATGCGCAGACGCCGCTTGACGTCGGGGCGGTAGTTCTCGACCACCACGTCGGCGCGCTCGACCAGGCGGAGCAGGATCTCGCGGCCCTCCGGCGCCTTGAGGTTCAGGGTGAGGCTGCGCTTGTTGCGGTGCAGGTTCTGGAAATCCGACCCGGCGCGCGGGCCGCCGAGCGCATCGGCGTCCGACCCGCGCTCCGGCATCTCGACCTTGATTACATTGGCGCCCCAGTCGGCGAGCTGGCGGACGCAGGTCGGGCCGGCGCGCACGCGGGTCAGGTCGACCACGGTGTAGCGGGCGAGCGCTTGGCTCGCGGGCAGATGGGGCATGACAGGCGACCCTCCTCGCGGGCCAGAACATCAATGGTCGTACTGTAGGCTCTTCCGAGCGACCTTCAAAATCGGGCGTCCCGGCAGCTCTCGTTCGACGCCCTCCTAAAGCAGCACCAGGACCAGGATCCCGGCGATCACCAGGGCGATGCCGGCGACTTCGGTCGCATTGGGGCGCTCGTGGAAGAACAGGATCGATGCGGCGAAGGTGAACACCAGCTCTATCTGGCCAAGGGCCCGCACATAGGCCGCGTTCTGAATGGTCATGGCGGTGAACCAGCCGGCCGAGGCGACCATGCCGGTCACTCCGGCCCAGGCAGCGACGCGCCAGGAGCGGAGCACCGCGGTCACCTGACCCGGCTCGCGTGCGCGCATGAAGAGCGCCATCACCAGGGTCTGAAACACGGTCACGCAGGCGAGCGTATAGGCGGCCCGGATCAGGAAGCCATGGTCGCCGAGCGAGAGCGAGGCCCCCCGGTAGGAAATCGCCGCGATGCCGAAGAACGCGCCGGAGGCGAGCCCGATTAGGGCCGGCTTCTCCGTGCAGCTGGCGAGCAGCCCCGAGAAGCTCATCGGGCTGCGCGCGACCGAGATCGCGATCACGCCGATCAGGCTGATCAGGATCGCCGCGGCCCCGTTGAGGCCGAGCGGATCGCCGAGGACGACGATGCCGAAGATCGCGGTCTGCACCGTCTCGGTCTTGGAGTAGGTCGTGCCGACGGCGAAGTTGCGGAACGAAAAGGAGTATAGAAGAAGGGCGGTTGCGATGATCTGCGCGAGACCGCCGGCCACGGCATAGAGGACGAACGCGGCATTCGGGCGGGGGAGTTGCTCGCCCGTGAAGGTGGCCAGGACCCCGACGTAGAGAAGGGCGAGTGGTGCCGCGTAGGCGAAGCGGGCGAAGGTCGCGCCGGTCGTGCTGAGGCGCCCCTTCAGGTGCTTCTGCAGTGCCGAGCGCACGTTCTGAAAGAACGCCGCCGATATGGTGATCGGAACCCAGACCTCCACGGTGGCCGATCACCTTCGCGCAGGCGATTCCGTAGCGCCTGCTCTCAAGAGCGGTAGTGGGCGTTGATCGTGATGTAGTCGTGGGTGAGATCGCAGGTCCAGACGGTGGCCGCGCCGGGCCCGCCGCCGATCGTCACCTCGAGCAGGATCTCCTGCCCCTCGAGATGGGCGCTGACCGGGGCCTCGTCATAGCCCTCGAGCCGGTGGCCGGCCTCGGCGATGGCATGGCCGCCGACCCGGATCGCGATCCGCGCCGGCTCGATCGGCTCGCCCGCCTTGCCGATCGCCATGGCGAGGCGGCCCCAGTTGGCATCGCCGCCGGCGATCGCGGTCTTGACCAGCGGCGAGTTGGCGATGGTGAAGGCGACCCGCCGCGCCGAGTCGTCGGTCACCGCGCCGGCGACCGTGATCGTGATCAGCTTGCTGGCACCTTCGCCGTCGCGCACCACCTGTTGCGCCAGATCGGTCATGGCCGCGCCGAGTGCCCGACGAAAGCCCTCGAGCAGCGGATCGTCGAGCCGGGCCGGCTCGGGGTGCCGGGCCTGGCCGGTCGCGAACAGCAGCACCGTATCCGAGGTCGAGGTGTCGCCGTCGACCGTGATCGCATTGAACGAGCGGGCGTTGGCCTCGACCAGCAGCGCCTGGAGCAGCCCGGCGGGCAACGTGGCGTCGGTGAACAGGAAGGCGAGCATGGTCGCCATGTCCGGCTGGATCATGCCGGAGCCCTTGGCGATGCCGCAGATCGTGACCTCGATCTCGCCGATCCGCGCCTTCGCAAAGCTGCCCTTGGCGAAGGTATCGGTGGTCATGATCGCCGAGGCCGCGCTCTCCCAGGCCAGCGGATCGAGGCCCGCCTCGAGCTCGGGCAGCCGCTCGACGACGGTCGCGACGTCCAGGCGCTCGCCGATCACGCCGGTCGAGGCGATATAGATTTCCTCGGGTCTCGCCCCAAAGAGACCCGCCGCCGCCTCGGCCTCGCTCCTGACCGCCGCATCCCCGGCCGGGCCGACCATCACGTTGGCCTGGCCCGCGTTGACGACGAGCGCGCGCGCCTGCCCGTACGGCAGGATCGCACGACACCAGCGCACCGGGTGACCCGGGAGCAGGCTCCTGGTGAACAGGCCCGCGACCGTGCTGCCGCCGGCCAGCTCGACCAGGGTCAGATCGGGCCGGCCTTGATAACGCAGCCCGGCGGCGCAGGCGGCAAGCCGGACGCCGGCGACCGCCGGCATGCCAGGAAAGCGCGCCGGCGCGAGCGGCGAGCGCTGCGCGCTCATGAATGCGCGTTTCGCCGCATGATTGACCCCGTGTGCGACGACTATTGGGCCGCGGGTGGCGGCTGTTGCATCGGTGTGCCGTCGAGATTGAAGCGCTCGATCGCGGCGCCGCCGCGCAGATCCGTGACCAGGGCGGTGACGATCTCGCGGGCGAGGTCCTGCCGCAGGCGGGGCTCGGTCTCGGCGAAGGTCGGCTCGGTGGTCCGCCGATCGAGGACCTTGATCACATGCCAGCCGAACTGGGTCTGCACCGGCACGCTCGACACCTGACCGACCTCGAGCGCGAAGGCGGCCGTGGCGAATTCGGGCACCATCTGCTCGCGGGTGAAGTAACCGAGATCGCCGCCGCTCGATGCCGAAGGTCCGACCGATTTCTGCCGCGCGACGGTGGCGAAGTCGGCCCCCGCCGCCAGCTCCTGGATCACCGCCTTGGCTTCGTCCTCGCTTTTCAGAAGGATGTGGCTCGCGTGCACCTCCT
>JBKPDM010000242.1:0-3520 GCA_046727895.1 Pseudomonadota bacterium
AGACAGAGCCATGCGAACCTTCATCGTTGTCGCTCCCGATGGCCGCAAAGTGCGGGTCAGCTTCCCGGGCGAGTTCGAGGCCGAAGCCAACGCCGAGGCGATGCGCAAAGCCGGCATGACGATCATCCCGCTCTACTGGTCCCGGTGTCTTCAACGCTACGTCGCTCTGCCGGAGAACTGACCATGGCCAACCCCATGCCCCTCGTGCATCACGCCCGCCGCACCATCCGCAACCGCGCGGAAGGCAATCCCTTCGCCACCGACCAGGCGATCACGGATCTGATCGAGGTGCTCAGCACCGCCTACCTCGCGGCACCCAACGAGCGCGTCTCGCGCGCCATCAAGGTCGAGCTGGACCTACTCGAGACGCTGATCTGAGGCGAAGCCCCTCCCGCTCCGCCCCGACCGGGTCCGCCCGGCGGGGCTCGGGCCGGTAGGAGAGCGCTGATGCTCTCCGAACCGATGGAGCTCATCCCATGACCAGGCTCAGCGATACCCAACTCGTGATCCTCGGCGCCGCCGCGCAGCGCGCCGACCTCGCGGTCCTGCCGCTGCCGGACACCCTCAAGCTCACGGGCGGCGCGCTTACCAAGGTGATGGACAGCCTCCGCAACCGCGGCCTGATCCGGGTGGTCGGCGCCGAGGGCGGGCCCCAGCGGGTGGTCATCACCAGCGAGGGCATGGCCGCGATCGGCGTCGAGCCCGAGGGCGATGAGGCACCGGCGGGCGGCACGGAGCGCGACGCAGCCCCGACGCCGGCCGAGGCCGGGGCCGCGGGCGCGGGCTTGGTGGAAGTCGCAGAGGCCGACGGCGCGGCCGCGCCGGCCAGGCCCAAGGCTTCCCGCAAGGCGAAGGCCAAATCCGCGCTGGCCGACAACGAGCCCGGGGCAGCTGCTGGCCAGCCGACCGGCCAGCCAACGCCCCGCGCCGGCACCAAGCAGGCGCTCATGATCGACCTGCTCAGGCGGCCCGAGGGCGCCACCGTCGAGCAGATCGCCGCCGCCACCGGCTGGCAGCACCACACCATCCGCGGCGCCATCTCAGGCGCGCTCGAGAAGAAGCTCGGCTTCACGGTCGAAGCCACGCGCACCCGCGAGGTCGGCCCCAACAAGGCCGGCGCCAAGGGCAGCTCGACCACCTACCGGATCACCGGGTGAGCGGGAGCGCCGCGATGGATACCGATCAGCTCGAGCACGACATGAACGACCTCTGCCACGAATGGATGCATGGCAAGGCGCCAACCGATGGTGTGTTCGGCACCGTCCAGGCCGCGGCCCGGGTGTTCATCTTCCAGGCGCTCACGACCTGGACGATCCTGGAGGAGACCGCCCAGACCGAGCAGCTGGCACCGGACTTCCAGGCCTGGTTGCGCAGCATCCTCGAGAGCGAAGAGCCCTACGTGCGCCGGGTCTCCAGCGTGAAGTTCACCTTCCCGAAGCACTGAACGCTCACTCACCACCTTACGCCGCCGCGGCCTCACGCCCGGCGGCGATCTCTTCGTACGACCGGCCGTCACCGTCCAGGACCGCTGCCTTGCCGGCGTAGTCCTGGAACCGGCGGATGATAACGTCGACGTACTTCGGGTCGAGCTCGATCAGCCGCGCTTGGCGTCCCGCCTTCTCGCACGCGATCAGGGTCGACCCGGACCCGCCGAACGGGTCGAGCACGATGTCCCGGCTCTTGCTCGAGTTCCGGATCGCGCGCTCAACCAGAGCTACCGGCTTCATGGTCGGGTGCAGGTCGTTCCTGACCGGCTTGTCGAAGAACCACACATCACCCTGATCCCGCGCCCCGCACCAGTAGTGGTCCACGCCGTCCTTCCAGCCGTACAGGATGGGCTCGTATTGCCGCTGGTAGTCCGCGCGGCCGAGTGTGAAGTGGCTCTTTGCCCAGATCAGGAACGTGCTCCACCGACCCCCGGCGGCACGGAATGCCCGCTGCAGCGTGTCCAGCTCCGAGCTGCTCATGCAGACGTAGACAGCGCCCTTGGTGACCTGCAGGAGGTTGACGCACGCGTCGTGGAGGAATGCCTCGAAGCCGGCGCCGAGGTTGTCGTTCAGAATCGGCCGGTGCTTTCCGCGAAGCCTGTCCTTGGGCGAGCTGGCGTAGTTCACGCCGTAGGGTGGATCGCAAAACACCATGTCGGCCAGCTGGCCGCCGAGCGCCCGCTCGACGTCAGTCAGCACGGTGGCGTCGCCGCACAGCAGCCGGTGGTTGCCGAGGATCCAGAGGTCGCCCGGCTTGCTGACCGGCTCTTCGGGCGGCTCGGGGACCTCGTCCTCGGCATCGTCTGACCCAGCCTCGCCATCAGCGAGCGCCAGCAGCCTCTCGAGCTCCGTCGCATCGAACCCGATCAGGTCGAGGTCGAAACGCTCGTCCCGCAGCCACGCCAGCTCCGCGGCCAGCAGCTCGTCATCCCATCCGGCCTCTTCCGCCAGCCTATTGTCCGCAAGCAGATACGCCCGCTTCTGCGCCTCCGAGAGGTGCTCGAAGCGAATGACCGGCACCTCGGCCAGCCCGAGCTTCCGGGCCGCGAGCAGGCGGCCGTGGCCCGCCAGGATGCCACCCTGCTCGTCAATCAGGATCGGTGTCGTCCAGCCGAACTCGGCAACCGATGCGGCGATCTGATCGACCTGCGCCTCGCTGTGCGTGCGCGGGTTGCGCTCGTACGGGCGCAGCTTCTCGATCGGCCATAGCTCGATCCGATCCGCGAGCGCCACCAGTCGACCTGTGTGCAGCGCGTTGGTCAACTGTGGGTGCTCTCGCTCGTTTGCTCGACCCAGCCGGTCCCGTCGTCGAAGCGGGTTCGATCGGCGAACGGCTCGCCTTGCACAGGCGCAGCCGCCGGCTTGGCGCGGATGATCAACTCACCGCCAACTTCCACCACGACGTCGAAGCCGGTGGCGGCCAACCGATCCAGAGCGTCGGCCAGCGCGCGGAGGTCAGCCGCGGTCATGGCCGTTGCAGGCGCAGCACTGACACCGCACCATCGCGACGATGGCGGCGCCGATCGCGATCACGGTGAGCGCCAGATCGACGATCGCGGGCGCATGTTCGGCGAGCTGGGGCACCAGCAGAGCGAGCAGCGCCGCCAGACCGGCAGCCGAGCTCGGCTGGCTCAGGCGCGCGAGCAGCCGGCGGCAGCGCCGCGAAACCTGGGCTCGGCTCATGCGGTGGTTCCTCAAGGCTGTCGTTGCCGGTGCTGGCGCCGGGCGGTGCAAGCTTCGTGCGACGGGTGCGACGGGTGCGACGGCCAGGTTCGCACCCCAGATGGCTCGAAAGTCCAGTATTCTGCGGCTTTCAGCCGGTCCGACTGCGACGGATTGGTGCGAACCTGTGGTGCGACGGGGTGCGACGCCCGCTTCGCACCCGTCGCAGCCCGCGAGGAAGCTGGGCCTTGCCGAGGTGCCGGTGATCCGCTTCGAGCACCTCTCCGAAGCGGAGAAGCGGGCGTACATCCTGGCCGACAACCAGATTGCCTTGCAGGCCGGCTGGGACGACGCGTTGCTGGCGGAGGAGC
>JBKPDM010000243.1:0-14858 GCA_046727895.1 Pseudomonadota bacterium
ATCCGTCGCAGTCCTTGCAGCACCTCCGTCCGCCGCATCCACCCCTCCGTGTTGGGAGGGGCAATCCAACCGGACAGATCGCGGGCTACGAAGACCGGTCATATCGTGTGTCACCGACATAAATCGCTCTGGAGTCTGGACGACGGCCACGATCTGAGGCATCTTAAGGTGAATGGGGAGGCCAACTACACACGTCTACGAGGTGTCGGCCCCGGACGGCGAGATCCTGGGGTTGGTACGTGCGTCGTCCGCGGCTCGGGCGCTCCGGCGGATCAACGAGCTCTGCGGTGTGCCGTGCACCGTGCTCGGCCGACAGGTGTTCTTCGCCGAGCAGCACCGGCGCGACTGTGCCGGGCGCTGGCAGGTCCGGACCGTGCGGCTGTCGGTCAAGGCGGCGAGCCTGATGACCCGCAACTACGTGCCCGAAGGGCCGGCCGCGGTCTTCGTCGCAGCGGCCGCGGGCGCGCGCAACCGCCGCCCGGCGCCACCTCTCCTGGCGAACGATCGGCGCTCGTCCCACGACCGTTCTATTCATCGATCGATCTCGGGACCAGCCTGAGCACGAGACCGTGGATGAGCCTGGGTCGCCCCAGGGCCACCACTGGCGAGCACCATCGCCCGGCGCCGCGCGGCGGGTGGCCTTTTCGGATCACCGCCGCTACAGTGACCCTCATGACCTTCTGCCGGGCACGCATCGGCCCTGACGAAGGGCGGGGCAGCATCGCTGGTCGCGGACGCGCCCTCGCGGCCGCGGCGGTGCTGCTTCTGGGCCTTGGCGCTGCGCCGCTCGCGCAGACGGCATCGGATGCCGAGCTTCAGCAGTTAGAGAGCTTGGCGCTGCTCCTCGGCCGGGCCATCGGCTGCGCCCTCGACACCGACATGGCGGCCGGGCAGATCCGCCTCTGGTTCGATCAGACCTTTCCGCCCGGATCCGAAGGGCGCGAGCGCTATCTGCAGGTCTTCCAGGAAACCGTTCGTGGCTATGCCTGGCAGCAGCAGAGCGGTAACAGCCCGGACAGCTGCGCCGAGGTTTCCGACGCGCTCGCCACTATGGGCTGGCTCACGCGGCGGACCAGCGTACGATTGCCTCTTAGCCCGCCTCCGCTCCGGTAGCTCTCGGGCAGCCGGGCGGCTGGTCCCAATCGCAGCCGGGGCCGAAACGCTCGACCAGAAAATCGACGAACACCCGCACCTTGGCCGAGAGGTGCCGGTTGTGCGGGTAGAGGGCGTAGATGCCGGGTGGTCGAGGCATCCACTCGGCGAGGACCCGCTCCAGCCGGCCCGCGGCGAGCTCGGGCCCGCAGAGGAAGCGGGGCAACGCCGCCACGGCCAGCCCAGCGAGGGCCGCACGCTGGGCCATGTCACCATTGTTGGAGTGCAGGGGCCCCTTGACCCGGACCCCGAACCGCTGGCCGTCCGCGCCGGCGAACGGCCATTCGTTGGGCGTCGCCTGGTAGGCATAGGTGATGCAATCGTGCCCGGCGAGGTCCTGCGGCACGCTCGGGCGGCCGCGGCGTTGCCAGTAGCTCGGAGCCGCGCAGACGATCAGCTCGGCGTCGGCCAGCTTGCGCGCGATCAGCGATGAGTCGGGCAGCGTCGCGATCCGCACCGCGACGTCCCAGCCTTCCTCGATCAGGTCGACGAAGCGGTCGGTGAACTCGATCTCGATCCTCAAGTCAGGATAGCGCCGCATGAAGTCGGTGAGCGCAGGGCCGAGGTGCAGGGCGCCGAAGCTCACCGGCGCGTTGATGCGCAGCGTGCCGCGCGGGACCTCCTGCAGGCGGGTGACCGCGAGCTCCGCTTCCTCGGCTTCGGCGACGACCCGCGCGCAGCGCTCGTAGAAGGCGTGCCCGACCTCGGTCAGCGCGAGGCGGCGCGTGGTCCGGTTGAGCAGCCGCGCGCCGAGGCGATCCTCGAGCGCCGCGATCGCCTTGCTGACCGCCGACTTCGACATCCCCAGCTGAGCCGCCGCGACGGTGAAGCTCTCGGCCTCGACCACGCGGGCGAACACCGCCATCCCGGCGAGCCTGTCCATGGCAGGATCCGATCCGCGTCCAATCGGAAACAATCTTATTCCCATCGAGCCGATTATCCTACCGGCGCGGCTGGCCATCTTGTGGCAGGACAACGCTGCTTGCCGGAGACGCAATGATGGCCAAGGTCCTGGTGTTGTACTATTCGAGCTATGGCCACATCGAGCGGATGGCGGAGGCCGTGGCCGAGGGCGCGCGCGCGGTCAAAGGCGCCGAAGTGACCATCAGACGGGTGCCCGAGCTGGTGCCCGAGGAGGCGGCGCGCCGTGGGCACATGAAGCTCGATCAGAAGGCACCGATCGCCAGCGTCGAGGCGCTGCCGAACTACGACGCGATCATCTTCGGCACGCCGACCCGGTTCGGCAACATGGCGGCGCAGATGCGCAACTTCCTCGACAAGACCGGCGGTCTCTGGAGCACGGGTGCCCTGATCGGCAAGGTCGGTAGCGTGTTCGCGTCGAGCGCGACCCAGCATGGCGGCCAGGAGACCACCATCACCTCGTTCCACACCACGCTGTTCCATCTCGGCTTCGTCGTGGTCGGCGTGCCCTACTCCTGCCAGGGTCTGGTCAACATGGACGAGATCAGCGGCGGCACCCCCTATGGTGCCACCACCCTTGCCAAGGGCGACGGCTCCCGCCAGCCATCGGAGAACGAGCTGGCGATCGCCCGTTTCCAGGGCGAGCACGTCGCCCGAATAGCGAGTAAGCTGGCGGCCTGAGCGACACCTCGTTGGTTACGCCTCGATCCGCAATCACTTCCCTCGAAGGAGTCTCCACATGGGCCAACTGGTAAAGGGAGTCTGGCAGACGGAGCGGCTAGAGCCCAAGGCGAGCGATGGCCGCTTCGTCCGCCACGAGACCCAGTTCCGCAACTGGGTGACGGGGGACGGCAGTGCCGGCCCGAGCGGAGCCGGCGGCTTCAAGGCCGAGCCGGGCCGCTATCATCTCTACGTCTCGCTCGCCTGCCCCTGGGCGCACCGCACGCTGATCTTTCGGAAGCTCAAGCGGCTCGAAGGCCTGATCGACGTCTCGGTGGTGCACTGGCACCTGGGCGAGCAGGGCTGGGAGTTTCGCTCAGCACCGGGTGCGACCGGTGACCGGCTGTATGGCCTCCGCTATCTGCATGAGGTCTATGCGCGCGCCAGGCCCGACTACACGGGGCGCGCCTCGGTGCCGGTGCTCTGGGACAAAGAGCGCGCGACCATCGTCAGCAACGAATCCGCCGAGATCATCCGGATGCTGAACTCGGCCTTCGACGGGGTTGGCGCCGAAGGGCCCGACTTCTATCCCGCGCCGCTTCGCGCCGCGATCGACGCGATCAACGCCAGGGTCTACGACACGGTCAACAACGGCGTCTACAAGGCGGGCTTCGCGCGCACCCAGGCAGCGTACGAGGAGGCCGTGAGCGCCTTGTTCGCGACCCTCGACGCGCTCGAGGAGCACCTCGCTCGACAGCGCTGGCTGGCGGGCGACTGGATCACCGAGGCCGACATCCGGCTGTTCACCACGCTGGTCCGCTTCGATCCGGTCTACGTCGGCCACTTCAAGTGCAACCTGAAGCGGCTGGTCGACTATCCCAATCTATGGGCCTTTGCGCGCGAACTTTATCAGCTGCCGGGGATCGCCGAGACGGTCGACTTCCACCACATCAAGCACCACTACTACGGCAGCCACACCTCGATCAATCCGACCGGCATCGTGCCGCTCGGACCGCGGCTGGACTGGACCACGCCCCACGGCCGGGGCTGATCGCCCGGCTGCCTCGAAGTGAGCGTCGGGAGGGCCGTGCGCGTGGCGTACCGGTCCGGCCCGCCGGAGCGGCGGCGTCAGGCGTGGCCGGCCTCGCTCGAAAGCAGGCTCAGGTCGATGCCGATCTTGGCGATCGCACGCTGCCACTTGCTCTCGTTGTCGACGCCGAACACCAGGTCCAGATCGGCCGGGACCAGCAGCCAGCCGTTGGCCTGAATCTCGGCGTCGAGCTGGCCGGGCGCCCAGCCGGCGTAGCCGAGTGCCAGGACCTTGCGCCGCGGCCCCTCGCCGCGGGCGATCGCCTTCAGGACATCGATGGTCGCGGTGAGCGCGATCTGGTCTTCGATCACCAGAGTCGAGTCCTGCATGTAATCCGTGGTGTGGAGGACGAAGCCGCGGCTGGACTCGACCGGTCCACCGAAGTGAATCGGCATGTCACCGGCACCCGCTGCCTGTTCGACCCCGATCTGCTCGAGCAGGCTGTTCAGGCTGAGACTGTCGATCAGCCGGTTGACGACCAGGCCCATGGCGCCGTCGGCCGAGTGGGCGCAGAGATAGACGACGCTGCGGGCGAAGCGCGGGTCGGCCATCTGCGGCATGGCCACCAGAAGCTGACCGCTTAAGGAACTCTCGGCGTTACCCTGGCTTTGACTTGCGACCATGCTCAACACTTAGACCGGATGGCAGCGACCAGCAAGGCCGCCAGCCGATCGTCGCGCGTGGGAATTGAAAAAATCTTAGACCGCGTCGTTGCGTGCTGCCGGGGCCCATGCCAGAGTGCGCGCCGCGCGCCTAGCCGGCGTCGAGACAATGCGCGACAAGCGATCACGAAGGAGGCTCCGATGACGATCCAGGTGGGCGACAGGCTGCCGGCGGCGAAGCTGAAGCGGTTGACCGCCGATGGCATCAAGGATGTATCGCTGGCCGAGCTGACGAGTGGCAAGAAGGTGGTCTTGTTCGCGGTCCCCGGCGCGTTCACGCCGACCTGCTCGGACCGGCATCTGCCGGGCTTCGTCGAGCAGGCCGAGGCGCTCAAGGCGAAAGGCGTCGACACCATCGTCTGCGTCGCGGTCAACGATCCGTTCGTCATGAGTGCCTGGGAGAAGGCCAGGAACGTCGGCGGCAAGATCGAGATGCTCTCGGACGGCAACGGCGAGTTCACGAGGGCGGTGGGCCTCGAGTTCGACGGCAGCGGCTTCGGCCTCGGCAAGCGCTCGCGGCGCTACGCCATGGTGGTCGACAACGGCACCGTGAAGACCCTCCTGGTCGAAGAAGTGCCGAGCCAGGCCGAGCGCAGCGGCGCCAGCGCGATTCTCGCCTCCCTGTAGGCGATCCGGATCTAACGGCCGACCGCGTCGGCGGCCGACCGCGCGGCTCGGATCGCCTCGCGGGCGAGCCGGTCGGCACGCTCATTGTCGGGATTGCCGCTATGGCCCCTGACCCAGCGCCAGGCGATCCGGTGGCGCGCGAGCGCGCTCTCCAGCCGGCGCCATAGATCCTGGTTCTTGACCGGACGCTTGTCGGCGGTCCGCCAGCCGCGCGCCTTCCAGGCTGGCAGCCAGGCGGTGATCCCCTGGCGCAGATAGTTGCTGTCGGTGAACACCTCTACCGTCATCGGTCGCTTCAGCGCCTCGAGCGCGGCGATCGCTGCCTGCAGCTCCATCCGGTTGTTGGTCGTCTCCGGCTCGAAGCCGGACAGCTCGCGCGTCTGCCCGCCCCAGCGCAGCACGGCACCCCAGCCGCCCGGGCCGGGATTGCCCGAGCAGGCGCCGTCGGTGTGGATTTCGACCCTCTCCGGGGGCGGCACGCGCGCGCTCAAGACCTAGTCCAGACCGTAGGCGCCGGGGCCGGACAGGCCCCGATGGAAGCGCAGCTTGTCGAGATACTCGAGCGGGTCCTTGGGCTTGACCAGCGCGCCTTCGACCTGGTTCTGCCAGTCGAACAGGCGGGTCAGCAGGAAGCGCACGGCCGCACCCCGGGCCAGCAGCGGCAGCGCCTCGAGCTCGCGGCCGGTGAACGGCCGCTCGGCCCGGTACGCCGCCAGCAGCTGGCGGGCCTTGGTGATGTTGAAGGCACCATCCGGCTCGAAGCACCAGGCATTCAGGCAAATCGCCAGATCGTAGGCGACGATGTCGACGCAGGCGAAGTAGAAATCGATGATCCCGCTCAGCTCCCGGCCCTGGAAGAAGACGTTGTCCGGGAACAGATCGGCATGGATGACGCCTTGCGGCAGATCGCCTGGCCAATATCGCTCGAGATCGGCGAGCTCGCGCCCGAGCTCCGCCTCGAGCCCGTACTGGACGCGATCGGCGCCCCCCCGACAGGCCTCGAACAACGGTCGCCAGCCGTCGACCGACAAGGCGTTCGGCCGATGGCCCGCGAAGTCAGCGCCGGCCAGATGCAGCCTCGCGAGCGCGTGGCCGAGCGCCGCGCAATGGCCCGCGTCGAGGCGCCGCGGCGATGTGCCATCGAGGAAGCTGACCAGCGCCGCCGGCCGGCCACACAGGGTGCGCAGCGCGTGACCGTCGCGGCCGTGAATCGGGGTCGGGCACGGCACTCCCCTGGCCGCCAGATGATCCATCAGATCGAGAAAAAACGGCAGATCATCCGGCGACACACGCTTCTCGTACAGTGTCAGGATGAACCGGCCGCGCGCGGTGATCAGACGATAGTTGGAGTTTTCAACCCCCTCGGAGATGCCCTCCAGGGCGAGCGCCTCCCCGAGATCGTAATCCGCGAGAAACGCCGCCAGCGACACCTCATCGATCGGGGTATAGACCGCCATGGCCTAAGGGCCCGACCGAGATTCGGGCTTGCGGACATGATCGGGGAACCTGACTTGAGCGATACCGGCAGAATCACCCCTCTTGCCGAGGCGCAAAGAGGGACTGTCCCCGCTCCCGTTCACGCTTGGCCTATGACCTCCGGCAGAACCCGACGTCTCGAAAAGACTTCTGCATCAGCAATGCGTTGCCGCCGGCGGGTCATCCGCCGCGCCGGCGACGGCGGCTCCCGGCCGCGACCCTGCCGTGCCGCTCACGAGGCGCGCCGCATGGGGATCGGCGGACTCTTGAACGAGACGTCCTCCTTGACGACGTGAATTTCCCGAACGTCGGTCACGAACCTCTCGCGGCAGGCCTCGATCAGCTCCTCGACCAGGGCCTCGGGGGCCGAGGCGCCGGCGCTGATCGCCACCGTCGAAACCCCATCGAGCAGATGCCAGTTCATGCAGGCGCTGTTCTGCACCAAGGCAGCCGACGGGCAGCCGGCCGCCCTGGCGACCTCGACCAGCCGTACCGAATTGGACGAATTGGGCGAGCCGATGATCAGCGTGAGATCAGCCTTGGGGGCGATCGCCTCGACCGCCCGTTGCCGATTGGTCGTGGCGTAGCAGATGTCCTCGCGCCGCGGCCCGACCAGCGCGGGAAAGCGCCGCTTGAGCACCGCGAGGATGCCTTCGGTCTCGCGCACCGAAAGTGTCGTCTGGGTGGCATAGGCGAGCTTGCTGGCGTCCGGCACCGCCAGCGTCTCGGCCTGCGCGACGTCCTCGACCAGAATCACGGCGCCCGCCGGCAGCTGCCCCATGGTGCCGACCACCTCGGGGTGGCCGCTGTGGCCGATCAGCAGCACCGTGCGGCCGGCCCGATAGTGCTGCTCGACGCCGCGATGCACCTTGCTGACCAGCGGACAGGTGGCATCGGCGTAGAGCAGATTGCGCCGCCTCGCCTCGGCCGGAACCGCCTTGGGCACGCCATGCGCCGAGAACACCACCAGAGCATTCTCGGGTACCTCGTCGAGCTCCTCGACGAACACGGCGCCCTTGGCGCGCAGGCCGTCGACCACGTAGCGGTTGTGGACGATCTCGTGGCGCACGTAGACCGGCGGCCCGTTCTGCTCGAGGGCCTGCTCGACGATCTCGACCGCGCGCTCGACGCCCGCGCAGAAGCCGCGCGGGCTGGCAAGGAGGATGGTCAGCTCGGATCGGCTCATCGACGCGTGATCATCCGGATGGTATCGGCGCTCGGCGAGCGGCGGACCAAAGCCGGCGGAGTTGTACCACGGCTCGGATCAGACGACGAGGGCTTGGCCCTCGCAGGCCGCGCGCCGTCGCCATCCATATAGGGTTGCCCGTCCGAGCCGCCAACCACCTTCGACCACTCCGGCGCACCTCATCCTCGAGCGCCGTGGGAACTCTGCATCCTGCGCGGCGTTGTCGAAGCAGGTCCGAATCACGACGAAGGGAATCAGCCATGCGACGCACGGCTCCAGCGTTCATGATCATCGGCCTGCTGCTCGCGGCCTGTGGCACTTCCACCACCGATCGGGCGATCAGCGGCGGCGGCATCGGCGCCGCGGCCGGTGCCGGCACGTCGACCATCACTGGCGGCAGTCCGCTCACCGGAGCCTTACTGGGCGGTGCTGCGGGCGCGGCCACGGGCGCTCTGACCAATGAAAAGCAGATCGATCTGGGCAAACCGATCTGGAAGGGCCACGATTGATCGCCTCAGATCGGAACCTGCTCTAGGTTCTAGGGCGGGGTTAACAGCCTCCTACCGTCCCTCGCCCCAACTTTCGACGAGGGGCGAGCGTCCCCTACTGCAGTCGCTGGCTCTGCCGCAATTCTTGACCGTGGCGCGGTTCCGTGCTCAGCCATCAACCGGCCGCGGTTGGAGAGCGCGAGATGACCAGCGTCGCTGTTGTCGGCGCCCAGTGGGGCGACGAGGGCAAGGGCAAGATCGTCGACTGGCTCTCGGAGCGGGCCGAGGTGGTGATCCGCTTCCAGGGTGGCCACAATGCGGGCCACACCCTGGTGATCGATGGGCGGACCTATAAGCTCAGCCTTCTGCCTTCGGGCGTCGTTCGCCCGGGTAAGCTCTCGATCATCGGCAACGGCGTGGTAGTCGACCCCTGGGCGCTGCTCGACGAGATCGAGGCGCTGCGCGATCAGGGCGTCACGGTCGGCCCGGACAACCTGCGGATCGCTGAGAACGCGCCCCTGATCCTGCCGCTGCACGGTGAGCTCGATCGCGCCCGCGAGGCGGCACGCACGGCGAGCAACACCGGCAGCGGCAGGCTCGGCACCACAGGCCGAGGCATCGGCCCGGCCTACGAGGACAAGGTCGCGCGCCGCGCGGTTCGCATCTGCGATCTCGCCGATCCCGACCTGCTCGGGCGCAAAGTCGACGACCTGCTCCTGCACCACAATGCGCTTCGGGTCGCATTCGGCGGGCCGCCGGTCGCCGCGGGCGAGCTGGTCGATCGACTGAACGCGCTGGCGCCGCGTCTCCTGCCCTACGCCGAGCCGGTCTGGCTGCGGCTGGTCGAGCTGCGCCGGCGCGGTGCGCGGATCCTGTTCGAAGGCGCCCAGGGCGCGATGCTCGACGTCGATCACGGCACCTATCCCTTCGTCACCTCCTCCAACACGCTCGCCGCCGCGGCCGCGCTTGGCACCGGCACCGGCCCGGACGTGATCGGCTTTGCTCTCGGCATCACCAAGGCTTACACAACGCGGGTCGGCGAAGGTCCCTTCCCGACCGAGCTTCAGGACGACATCGGCCGCGGCCTCGGCGAGCGTGGCCACGAGTTCGGGACCGTGACCGGCCGGGCGAGGCGCTGCGGCTGGTTCGACGCCGTGCTGGTGCGCCAGGCGGTCAAGGTCGGCGGTATCAAGGGCCTGGCGCTAACCAAGCTCGACGTCCTGGACGGCATGACGCGCCTCAAGATCTGCACCGCCTACCGGCACTTCGGCCAGACCTTGCACCACCTGCCGGCCGGCGGCACCACCCAGGCCGGCGTCGAGCCGCTCTACGAGGAGCTCGACGGCTGGCAGCAGAGCACCCGCGGCGCCCGCAGCTTTGCCGACCTGCCGGCCGCTGCGGTCAAATATGTCAAGCGGTTAGAGGAACTGGTTGAAGCGCCGGTCGCACTGCTTTCGACCAGCCCCGATCGTGAAGATACGATCCTGCTCCGCGATCCCTTCGCCGACTGATCGTTGAACGCGTCCACCCGGCCCGCAGCCCTGGCCGCGCCACCGCCCGTCTTGCACGACTAGCTCGGCTGCCCATGCATGTTCGCCACCCGATCTGGCTGGCCGGCCCGGGCCGCGCGGCAGCTGCAACCTTCGCCCTCCTGTTCACGCTCGGGTCGGTGGCGCGGGCGACCATCGCCACGGTGATTCCGCTCCAGGTCTATGCCGCGCTCCAGAGCAGTCGCGCGGTGAGCCTGATGTTCACGTCGGTTGGCGCCGCGGGCCTCGTGGGCAGCCTGTTCATCCCCTTCTGATCCGCCTCGTGCCGCGGCGCTGGGTCTATACGCTCGGGGCCTCGGCTTTGATCGCCGCGGCGGCGCTGTTTGCCCAGGACGGCACCGCGGGGCTGCTCGCCGGACTGATCGTCCGGGTGCTCGGCGTGGCGTGCCTGAACGTCACCCTCAACCTCTACATCATGGACACCATTCCGCGCGGCGATCTGGTGCGCTCGGAACCGCTTCGCCTCGCCGTCTCGGGCGGCGCCTGGACGCTCTGCCCCTCGCTCGGCGTCTTTCTCTATGGCCGCTTCGGCGCGATCGCGGCCGACGGCCTGAGCGCTGCGGCCGCGGCGCTGCTGCTCGCCACATTCTGGGCGATCCGTCTGTCCGACAATCCGGCGATCGCGGCCCCGCGCCTCCCGCCGCCACCGAACCCACTGCGCAACATCCGGCGCTTCATCGCGCAGCCCCGCCTTCGCCTCGGCTGGCTGATCGCGTTCGGGCGATCGAGCTGGTGGTCGCAGTTCTTCACCTTCGCGCCCCTCTACATGGTGATCTCGGGCCACAGCGAGCTGGCGAGCGCGCTGCTGATCTCGCTCGGCAACGCCACGCTGTTCCTGAACGTGCTCGTCGGGCGGCTGGCCGAGCGGGTGGGCGTGCGCCGGGTGATCGTCGGCGCGTTTCTGCTGACCGGCGCCACGATGCTGCTCGCTGCCCTGATCGCACCGACCGGCTGGTCGTACGTGGTCGCGGGCCTCCTGCTGCTCGCCTCATTCTGGGTGAGCGCCTTCGATGCGGTCGGCAACATCCCGTTCCTGCGCGCGGTGCGCGCCCGCGAGAGGCCGCATATGACGACCGTGTTCCGGACCTACATCGACCTCTCGGATCTGCTGCCGTCGGCGGTGTTCGCGCTGCTGCTCACCTTTCTTCGGCCTGGAGAGCGTGTTCGCGACCGCGGGGCTCTCGATGTTCGCGATCGGCCTGACGGCGCGCCTTCTGCCACGTCGCCTCTGAGCCGCTCGATCAGGTGGGCATTCGAGCGGCGCAGGCGCCAGGTCGAGCGCGGCGGTGCGCAGGATCGTTTTCGGACCGATGGTCGGACCACCCGAGCGATGATAAGTTGCACGCGCCCTGGGAACCCAGTCCGTGGAGTGGCCGTATGCCCCAACCGATGCCCGTGAACGAGCCCGACCGCTTGGCCGCGCTTGCGCTCTATCAGGTTCTCGATACGCCGCCTGAATTCGCTCATGACGCACTGACCGAGCTTGCCGCTCAGATCTGCGGCTGCCCGGTCGCCCTCATCAGCCTGCTCGATGAGCGCAGGCAGTGGTTCAAGTCGAAGTACGGGCTCCCGGCGGACTTTGCCGAATGCCCGCGCGAGGTGACCGTCTGCAACACCACCGTATGCTCGAACGACCTGCTTTATGTGCCCGACCTGACCAGGGACCCGCGCTTCAAGGATCTGCCGATCGTCACGGGCGAGCCTTACATCCGCTTCTATTGCGGCATGCCGCTGATCAACCGGGACGGCTATGCTCTCGGCACGCTCTGCGTGGTCGACTTCGAGGCGCATGAGCTGAGCCCCTCGCAGCGCGAAGCCATCCGCCGTCTGGCCCAGCAGACCATGGCCCAGTTGGAGCTCCGCCGCCAACTCCTGGAGCGGGACGCCCTGCTCGGCCAACTGTCGGAGGCCAAGGTCGCTGCCGAGGCAGCGCGCGAGCGATCAGATGTCCTGCTGCGCAACATGCTGCCGGGGCCGATCGCCGAGGAGCTGAAGGCGCATGACTGCGTCCGGCCACGCTATCACGAGTCGGCGACGATTCTGTTCGCGGACTTCAAGGATTTCGTCCGCCTGACCGAGGCGCTGGAGCCCGCGAGCCTGGTCGAGCAGCTCAATCAGAACTTCGCGCGCTTTGATCAGATCGTCGCGAGTAATCGGCTCGAGACCCTGAAAACGATCGGCGACGCGTACATGTGCGTGGGCGGCCTGCCGGAACCGAACCGGACCCACGCCGTCGATGCCTGCCTCGCGGCTCTGCAGATGCAGAAGTTCGTCAAGCATGCCAACCGACAGCGCGAGCGGCTTCGTCTTGCGTCTTGGGAGTTGCGCATCGGGATCAAGACCGGATCGCTGGTGGCCGGCATCGTCGGCACGCGGCGCCTCACCTACGATGTCTGGGGCAACACGGCCAATGTCGCGCAACGCCTGGAGGAAGCCTGCGAACCCGGCCGCATCAACATCGCGGCGAGCACGTTCCACCAGGCGCTGCGCTGTTCGAGACCGAACCGCGCGGCCGAATCGAGGTCAAGCACATGGATGCGGTCGACATGTACTTCCTCGATCGCATCAAGCCGGACCTCGCCAGCGACGCCGAGGGCTGCCTGCCCAACGACCGCTTCTGGAACGCGAGCGGGCTCGGCTGAGCCCGCCGCGACGTGGCGAGGCCCGCCTACGCCTTGTCGCGCAGCACCGCACGGATCGTGTCGAAGATCTCATCGATCTCGGCACGCTCGATGATCAGGGGCGGCGAGAACTCGAAGGTATCGCCCGCGATCCGGGTCATCAGGCCGCGCTCGTAGCACTCGATCATCAGCCCGAAGCCCCGCTTGCCCGGCTGGCCCGGCAGCGGCTCGAGCTCGATCGCGCCCATGAAGCCGAAGTTGCGGACGTCGATCACGTGCGGCAGATCCTTGCACGCGTGCAGCGCGTCCTCGAAGTACCGCTCGTTCTCGCGCACCCGCTCGAAGACGCCCTCTTCCTTGTACGCCTCGAGGGTCGCGAGACCCGCGACCGCGGCAAGCGGGTGGCCCGAGTAGGTGTAGCCGTGGAACAGCTCGATGACGTGCTCGGGCCCCTTCATGAAGGTCTCGTAGATGAAGTCGCGGCAGACCACGCCGCCCATCGGCACGTGCGCGCTGGTCAGTCCCTTGGCCATGGTCATGAGGTCCGGCGTGATGCGCATCCGCTCGGCGGCCGAGGCGTAGCCGAGCCGGCCCCAGGCGGTGATCACCTCGTCGAAGATCAGGAGGATGCCGTGCTTGTCGCAGATCGCGCGCAGGCGCTCGAGATAGCCCTTGGGCGGCGGGTAGACGCCGACCGAGCCCGCGACCGGCTCGACGATCACGGCGGCGATGGTTGAGGGATCGTGCAGCGCGCAGAGCCGCTCCAGATCGTCCGCGAGATGCGCGCCCCATTCCGGCTGACCGCGCGAGAAGGCATTGCGCTCGAGGTCGAGCGTGTGGCGCAGGTGATCGACGCCCGGCAGCATCGGGCCGAAGGTGCGCCGGTTGGCGACCATGCCGCCGACCGAGATGCCGCCGAAGCCGACGCCGTGGTAGGCCCGCTCGCGACCGATCAGCCGGGTGCGCTGGCCCTCGCCCCGCGCCCGGTGATAAGCAAGCGCAATTTTCAAAGCCGTATCAACGGCTTCCGAGCCGGAGTTGCAGAAAAACACGCGATTGAGGTCGGCCGGCATCTCGGTCGCCACACGCGAGGCCAGCTCGAACACCGGCGTGTGGCCGAACTGGAAGGTCGGCGCGAAGTCGAGGGTCGCGATACCCTTCTGCACGGCCTCGACCACCTTGGGGTGGCAGTGGCCGAGATTGGCGCACCAGAGGCCGGCCGAGCTGTCGAGGATCCGGCGGCCGTCGTGGGAGGTGTAATGCACGCCCTTGGCGGCGACCACGATGCGCGGGTGTTGCTTGAACTGGCGGTTCGGGGTGAACGGCAGCCAAAGGGATTCGAGGTCGTTCGGCGCGCCCGTCGTGACGCCGTGATCGAGCTCTTCCAACATCGCCTGCCTCCCTTCGCGCTCGCCGGTGCGGCTGATTGATCAGCGCCAGCGAAGCATAGGCCACGTCGCTGCGAAAGACGAGGCTCCGATCCGCCCGCTCAGTGCGCCGGCGGGGGCGGCCCGCCGTCCTTCGACTTCCGGAGCAGAAGGACGCACGGAGTCAGCAGGAAGAAAACGATCGCGAGCAGGCGGAAGTCGTCGAGGTAGGCGAGCATGGTCGCATGGGTCTGAACCGCGTGGTACACGAGCCCCTCGGCCATGCGGAGAGCCTCGCCGGCCGCATGCCCCTTCTGCATCAGCAGCGCGCTCAGATGATCGATCCGCGCCTGATAGGCCGGATTGAGTGGCGTGATGTGCTCGACCAGATAGTTCTGATGCCTCTGGCTCTCGCGCGCGAGCACGGTCGTGACCAGCGAGATGCCGAAGCTGCCGCCGATGTTGCGCGAGAGGTTGATGATCGCCGAGGCGAGGCTGGTCTTGGCGCGCGGTAAGCCGACGAAGGCCACGGTGTTGATCGGGATGAACAGGAAAGCGAAGCCGATCGTCTGGTAGATGCGCGCCCACATGAAGGCGTTGTAGTCGGCCTGCAGCGAGAGGCGGCTCAGATGATAGAGCGCCGCTGCGGAGATCAGCAGGCCGATGGCGATCAGGATGCGCACGTCGACCTTGCCGGTCAGGCGACCGACGATCGGCAGCAGCAGCATGATCGCGAAGCCGCCGGGCGAGATGACCAGGCCCGCATCGGTCGCGGTGTAGCCGAACAGCGACTGCACGAGCAGAGGGATCAGCACGGTGCTGCCGAGCAGAATGAAGCCGAGCATCAGCATGAGCAGGTTGGCGATCGCGAAGTTGCGCTGACCAAGCAGCCGGAGGTCGACGATCGGGTCCGGCTGGTAGAACTCCCAGACGACGAAGAAAAGCATGCCGAGGCCGCTCGCGATCGCGAAGCTCGTGATGAGAGTCGAGCTGAACCAGTCATCCTGCTGACCGCGATCGAGCACCACCTGGAGTGCGCCCAGGCCGAGCGCGAGCAG
>JBKPDM010000244.1:0-3001 GCA_046727895.1 Pseudomonadota bacterium
GTCGAGAGCCGCAAGCTCGCGCCGCGGCCATTCAAGCCCCAGCTGCCGGCCAAGGCTACTTGCACGGCCACCCCCCCCCCGCGCCCGCCGATCGAGGCCGACGATGCGGCGAGGCTGCTGGGCGGACTTCGACCAGATTCCCGACGATGGCGAGAGTTGAGATTTTCGCGCGACGTCGGGTCCCCGAGCATCCCTCATCCCTCCGCCGCAGCTCTCGCGCGGCCCGACGTCGAGCGCCTAGTCGCGCCGCTACAGGCGGCCGAGTTCGACGCCTTGCACGCCGTGCGGGACCGCGATCAACTGGCACCGGCCGCGACGAAGAAAAGGCGCCATTGCTACTCAGCCAAATCGTGGCTCGAAGGTCGCGATCGGAAGACCGTTGACCAGGGCCTCCGTCCTGATCCGCTGCCGCAACGCACAATCCGAATGTCGATAGCACGTTAAGTTGACCGGTGTTGGTAGCACATGGGTTGACCGCTGTTGTGGACCCTGTGGGGTTGTGGGCAACGCGCAGCGTTGTCCACGAAGTCCACAGGGCTGGCCGCGTCGCGGTGGTCACGCGGCCAGGTCCTCGGCGCACCCAGGCGCCGCCGGAAAGCTCGCCAGCCGCTGCGGGCCTTTGAAGATGGCCAGTGTGCCGTCGGGATACTCGTGCACCCGGACGGTCGCCCTGCTGGCGCTGCTCGCATCAATTGCCTGCGGCGTTGTCCCGCCAGCGGAGGCCTTTCGTGGCTTCAGCGACGACATCGTCATCATCGTGGGTTCCGCCCTCGTCGTCAGCGCGGCGATCGGCCGTTCGGGGCTCATCGAGAGCCTCCTGAAGCCGTTCATCCCTCGGATGCGGACCAGCGTCATGCAAGTGGCGGTGCTTGCCTCGGCGGTCACGGCGCTTTCGGCCTTCATGAAGAACATCGGTGCGTTGGCAATCTTCATGCCGATCGCGCTGCAGGTCGCGCGTCGGACCCAGAAGCCGCCATCGCGGGTGCTCATGCCGCTCTCGTTCGGCTCGCTGCTCGGCGGGCTCATCACTCTGATCGGCACGTCGCCCAACATCATCGTCTCGCGCATGCGCGAGCAGATCACCGGTGAGCCGTTCCGCATGTTCGACTTTACTCCAGTGGGTGTCTGCCTCGCCGTCGTGGGCGTCGCCTTCCTCACCGTCGGCTGGCGGCTCCTGCCGAGGATCAAGAAGGGGACGGGCGCGACGCCCGAGACGCGATTCTCGATCGAGGACTACACCACCGAGGTGCGCTTGCCCGCGGCTTCGCCCTGCGTAGGCAAGACCGTTCAGGACCTGGAGGCGCTGGGCGACGGCGACGTCACCGTGGCCACGATCATTCGGGAGGGATACCGCCGCTACATCCCGTCCGGATACTGGCCGCTTTTCGAGGGCGACATTCTCGTCCTCGAGGCCGACACGCACGCGCTGTCCAAGCTTGTCAATGCCGCCAAGCTGGAACTGATTCACGGCAACAGGCTTGCCCCGGGCAACGCTCGCCAGGAAGACCTGGCAGTCGTCGAGGCGGTCGTGAGCGCCAACTCGGCCATGATCGGCAGCACGGTCCAGCAGCTTGCCCTACGCGAGCGCTATGGCCTGAACCTTCTGGCGCTGAGCCGCTCGGGGCGAAGGATCGCTCAACGGCTGCGCCGCGTCCGCTTCCGCGATGGCGATCTGCTGGTGCTGCAGGGCCGCGCCGAGCGCATCAGCGACAAGCTGGCCGCTCTCGGCTGCCTGCCTCTGGCCGAGCGGAACGTACCCCTGGGGCGACCGCGCAACCTGTACCTGCCAGCGGTGATCCTCGGCGTCGCGATGGTCCTGCTAACCACGGGCGTAGTATCGGTGCCGGTCGGATTCTTCGGCGCCGCGGTAGCGGTGCTAGTCTGTCAAGTGCTGACGCTTAAGGAAGCGTACGACGCCGTCGAGTGGCCGGTGCTCATCTTGTTGGGTGCGCTCATCCCAGTGAGCGAGGCGCTCCAGACCACGGGCGCCACCGGACTTGTGGCTGGCTGGCTGTCGGCCGCGGCGCAGCATCTTCCGCCGCTCGGCGGGCTCGGGCTAACGCTGATCGCCGCGATGGCGGTGACACCGTTTCTGAACAACGCCGCCACCGTTCTGGTGATGGCTCCGATCGCAGCCAGCTTGGCCGGCAAGCTGGCGTTGAGCCCCGACCCGTTCCTCATGGCGGTCGCAATCGGCGCCGGCTGCGACTTCCTCACACCCATAGGGCACCAGTGCAACACGCTCGTCATGGGGCCCGGTGGCTACCGCTTCGGCGACTACTGGCGTCTCGGCCTGCCGCTGTCCCTCATCGTCGTCGTCCTTGGGACGTTCCTCATCAGCCTCTTTTGGCCACTGAGCTGAACACCCGGTGCCTGGTTGTGCGCCAAGTCCACGGGCCTCCCCCGCGGGACTGGGGCGGAACAGATCGACTACGTGGGGTAGTCAGACACAAGCAACGAATCTTTGGCGGACGGCCCGCGCCATGGCGCTACGGGGCGACAATGCGCCGTGTAGCCCGCCGAGATGCTGCCCCTCAGTGTTGCGCTCTGCGCATGAGGGTCGCGCACCGCAACATCCGAATCGCGCGCATAGGGGCGACGGCGGCGCCGTTCTTCGACCAGGGGAAACGCTGCGAGCTCGTTGTCGCCGAGCGCGACATCAGGTGTTTCGATCGCCAGTCGGGGTTCTCGACGGCGGCGAAGCCGGGCATCAGCCTCAACCATGAGATCGCCGCGCCGCCGCGCATCAGGCATGCGCGCGTCGACCTGATCGACGATGAACGCCTGCTTGCTGCAGCCGTGATCTACCTTCCTTCTGCTCGTCGGCCGTTCCCTCGCCCTGATGATGGGCTTCTTCAAGGCGGTGCCGCGCGACATCGAGGACGCGGCCATGATGAACGGGCTGAGCCGGCTCGGCACCTTCGTCAAGATCATGGTGCCGCTCTCGTTGTCCGGCATCCTTACGGTGGTGATCTTCAGCTTCACCTTAGTCCTGCAGGAG
>JBKPDM010000245.1:0-3377 GCA_046727895.1 Pseudomonadota bacterium
TGCCGAAGGCAACCGGCAGCATGCGGTCGGCGACCGCCGCGGCCGAGCCGCTCGAGGAGCCGCCCGGGGTGCGTGCCGCATCCTGCGGGTTGGTGGTCGGGAGCCGCTCGAGCGCCGCGCACGCCGTCAGCTCGTTCGCCCCCAGCTCTCCGGCGGCATGCGCCAGCGGGTCATGATCGCCATGGCGCTCGCCTGCCATCCGAAGATTCTGATCGCGGACGAGCCGACGACCGCGCTCGACGTCACCATTCAGGCGCAGATCCTGCACCTGATGCTGGAGCTGAAGGAGCAATTCGGCACGGCGATCATTCTGATCACCCACGATCTCGGCGTGATCGCCGAGACGGCCGAGCGCGTGCTGGTCATGTACGCCGGGCGCAAGGTCGAGGAGGCGCCGGTGCGGGCGCTGTTCGCTGCGCCCCGCCATCCCTACACGCGCGGCCTGATGGCTTCGGTGCCGCGTCTCGATCGCGCTGCCGAGCCCGGCCCGCGCGCGCGCTTGGTCGAGATTCCGGGGATGGTGCCCTCGCTCAAGGACGTGCCGCCCGGCTGCACCTTCGCCGATCGTTGCAGCCTTGCGAGCGCACCCTGTCACCGCGCTTATCCGCCGTTCGAGGAGAAAGCGCCCGGCCATTGGGCGGCCTGCTGGAACTCCGACCTGATGGGGGACCGCGTCCGTGCCTGAGCCCGCCTTCCAGCCCAAGGCCGGGACCGAGCCGCCGCTCCTCGAGGTGCAGGACCTGAAGAAGCACTTCCCCGTGCGCCGCGGGGTGTTCGCGCGCGTCCGCGCGCGGGTGCTGGCGGTCGATGGCATCTCCTTCACGGTCGGTCGCGTCGAGACCCTGGGGCTGGTCGGCGAGTCCGGCTGCGGCAAGTCGACCGCGGGCAAGGTCATATTGCGGCTGATCGAGGCCACCGCCGGCAGCGTGCGCCTCGAGGGTCAGGAGCTCCTCGGTCTCGGCCGGCGCGAGATGCATCCCCATCGCCGTCACCTCCAGGTCATCTTTCAGGACCCCTACGCCTCGCTCAACCCGCGCCAGCCCGCGGGCGAGATCGTCGGCGAGCCGCTGGCCAACTACGGCCTCGCCGAAGGCCGTGCGCGCGCGGCGCGGATCGCGGCCCTGTTCGAGCGGGTCGGGCTGCGCCCGGAGCACATGCGCAAGTACCCGCACGAATTTTCCGGCGGCCAGCGCCAGCGGCTCGGCATCGCGCGCGCGCTCGCGGTCGGGCCCAAGCTGATCGTCTGCGACGAGCCGGTCTCGGCGCTCGACGTCTCGGTTCAGGCCCAGGTCATCAATCTGCTGGTCGACCTGCAGGCCGAGTTCGGCCTGTCGTATCTGTTCATCGCCCACGACCTCGCCGTGGTCGAGCACATCAGCCACCGCATCGCGGTCATGTATCTGGGCGAGATCGTCGAGCTGGCCGACCGTGTAGCGCTGTTCAGGAACCCGCTCCACCCTTACACCGAAGCACTGCTCGCCGCGGTGCCGGTCCCCGATCCCGACTTCAAGAAACCGCGCGTGATCCTCACGGGCGAGGTGCCGAGCCCGATCAATCCACCCTCGGGCTGCCGCTTCCACACCCGCTGCCCCTATGTGATGACCCGCTGCCGCCAGGAGGCGCCGAGGTTCCGGGAGGTGACGCCCGGCCACTTCGTCGCCTGCCATCTCAGGGATTGACGCCCGGACTGCCAAGTCTGTCGTCCGGTCAGCGGCTCAGCTCCTCGGCCCCGTCGAGGTGGACGAGGACGATGCCGACGACCTTCCGCTCAGCGCGCCAAGCGCAAGGGCGATCGCGACCGCGGACCAGGGATGGCGCCGCACCAGCTCGCCCACCAGCAGCGCCTCGGCCTCGAGCGGCGCGCCTGGCGTCGCCCGTCGCGGCCGCCGCCGGACAATCAGGACGACCGCAACGCCGATCACGATCAGGATCGCGGCCGTGGTCAGCGTCGCGAGCGGCGGGCGCATGACCATGGCCAGGCCGAGATAGAGCGTGGCAATCAGGAAGCCGAACGCGATCAGCAGCAGCACGAGGCAGACGACATAGGCCAGGAGGTGCTGCCCCAGCCGCCGCACGGCGCCCAGGCGAAGCGCCCCCTGCAACAGCGCCGCGACCAGGCGGAGCTGGTCGGTCACCTGCGCTCCAGCAGACGGGCGATCAGCATGCCGGCCCCGAACGCCGCCAGCAGGCTCATGAGCGGCTTGTCCTGGATCGTCCGTTCGACGCTGGCGACCGATTCCTGGCCGTGGCGCCGAAGCTGGTCGACCGTCTGCTCGAGTTCGGCACGCAAGACGTCGATCTTGTCGCCGCCGACTGCGCGGAGCTGCTCGAGCTTGCCCTCGCCGAGGCCCTTGAGATGCCTGCTCAGGGCGGCGACATCGCTACGCAGTGTATCGAGGTCCTTACGGATCGCCTCGAAATCCTCGGCGGCATCGGTCGGCGCGTCGGTCGTTCTGGCCATGGTCGGACCCTCCTCGATTGTTCCACGAACTGTTGCCACAACCCGGTGGCGTCGTCATTAGATGGTGTGTAACGGTCGTTGCTGCCGCCAGTTCCGCTCGATTTTGTAGCGGTTGGTCGACGGCCAACAAGCGGCGAGGTCCGCCCTGGCGTGGGCCTTTGGACGCCGGTCGGGAGAAACGGCTTGGGAATCGAAATCGGTGGTCTGTTCGGCCTGCTTGTGCTGATTGCCGATATCTGGGCGCTGGTCAACGTGCTCGGCAGCGGCGCCTCCACCGGCAAGAAGGTGGTCTGGATCGTGCTGATCCTGGTCCTGCCGCTGCTCGGCTGGCTCCTCTGGCTGCTCGCCGGACCGCGCGCCGCCAAGTAGGCCTGCACTGGCGCGCCGCGCCGCAAGCCGCGCGGGCTGGGTCGGGCGTCGCCCAGCGGCATTCAGGGATGCAGATCGGTACTTAGCGCGAATACCTCCTGCGGCGCGCGGAAGCCGCGCAGCTCGAAGCGGCCGAGCGAGGTGAGCCCGCTCGGGCAGTGCGCGGCGAAGGTGGCCGACAGGACGAGGTCGCGGCCGAGATCGCGGGCGAGCGCCTCGAGCCGCGCGGTCAGATTGACCGCCGGGCCGATCGTGGTGAAGTCGAGCCGGCCCGAGCTCCCTATGTTGCCGTAGAGAACCTCGCCGAGGTGAAGGGCACTGCCGTAGCGGAGCGGCGGCTCACCCCGTCCTTCGCCCTCGGCATTGGCGACGGCGAGTGCCGCTCGCGCCTCCTCGGTCGCGGCGAGCGCGGCGGCGCAGGCGGCCCCCGGATCGCCCGCCACCGGAAAGATCGCGAGCAGCCCGTCGCCCAGAAACTTCAGGACCTCGCCGCCCTGAGCATCGATTGGCGGCACCAGGGCGTCGTAGTAGCGATTGAGCAGCCCGA
>JBKPDM010000246.1:0-22443 GCA_046727895.1 Pseudomonadota bacterium
CCTCTGGTACCGCGCCGTCGGCCGGTTCTAAAGTGATCCCGTCGGTGGAGGCCGCCGCGCAAACACGTGAACAAGCATCGCAGGACCGGCCAAGCTAACCGGTCGCGATCTCGTCGTAGGCGCGGCCGATGAACTCGATTAGGCAGAGACCGTTACCGAAGGGGTCGGCGAGGTGGGCGATGCGGCCCCAGCGATGGGTCTCCGGCGACCCTTCGAGCCGGGCGCCTGCCTGCTCGGCCCGCTCCAGCGCGGCCTCGAGCGCGGGCACGACGAAATCGAGATGGACCGGCGTCCAGTGGCGGCCATAGTCGCGCCGCTGATCGGTCGTTGCGGAGGCGCGGCTGCCGGCGGGCTTGGCCAGAAGATAGATCGCGGACGAAGCGCCCAGCAGTTCCGCCCCGAGCGCGCCGAAGCGGCGACCGACCCGCAGCCCGAAGGCGGCGCCATAGAAATCAATCGCCCGCTCGAGATCGTCGACATCGATGTTGACGAGCAACTCGATCGTCATGGCGCCGCACCTCCCTCCTTCGAGCCTGCAGCCTGGCTCAGGCCGAGCAACGAGGCGGTCTCAGTCATGCCAGGTCGCGTCGGCGCCGTGCAGCGCCACGGTGCTGATCGCCATCTTGGCGCTCGCTTCCTTCACCTGGCGCGAGTAGGCGACGTAGATCAGGGTGTCGTTCTTCTCGTCGTAGATGCGCCGCACCGCGAGCGACTTGAAGACCAGGCTCTTGCGCTCACTGAAGACTTCCTCGCCGCCCTCACCGCGCTCGATGTCGCCGATCACGATCGGACCGGTCTGACGGCAGGCGATCGAGGCGTTCGACGGATCCTCGAACCAGTTGCCCTTGCTCAGCTTGTCGAAAAAGCCGCGCTCGAAATGGGCGATGTGGCAGGTGACGCCCGCGACCTTGGGGTCGGCGATCGCCTCGACCACGATGCCATTGCCGGTCCAGTCGTTGGTGAAGCTGCCGACCTCGTCGGCGAGCGCTGTGCCGAACGGCAGGCTGCCCGCCAGGGCCAGGATCGCGAGGCGTGCCCTCATGCGCAGCTCTCCTCCCGGGTGAGCGTTACCGGCCGCCTTGACCCGATCGAGCGCCCCGGTCAGCGAACCCGCCTAAAAGCTCGGATTCAGCTTCAGATAGCGATAGCGGTCGCCCGACTTTACCGCAATTTCCCGGGTCTTGATGCCCTGCAGCAGGTCGAGCGGCACCTTGATCCCGGCCGCGCCCCGGCTCCACAGCTTGCGATAGAAGTCGATCAGCCCCTCGACCGGCGTGCCGCCGATGCCGAGGACCAGATCGTTCGGCCGGATGCCGGCGGCCGCCGCCGGACCGTCGGGCGCGACTTGCGTGACGAACAGGCGGCCGTGATCCTCCTCCAGGAACAGGCCGAGCCAGGGCTGCGGCGGATCGCTCCGTCGGCCCTTCGCCAGCAGGTCGCTCATGATCGGCTTCAGCTGGTCGACCGGCACGAACATGTTGCCGGGGATCGGATGATCCTGAAAGCCGGCATTGTCGACCGCAAGCGAGCCGATGCCGACCAGGCGGCCGCCCTCATCGAGCAGCGCGGCGCCGCCGAAGTCGGCGCGGGGTGGTGCGGTGAAGATCGCGTCCTCGAGCAGATATTCCCAGTAGCCGGCGAAGTCGCGCCGGTCGACGACGTAGACGCCGCCAGCGCTGAGGTCGCCGCTCCGGCTGACCACCAGGAGCGGTTGCATCGGCTTAAGTGAGGCCGAGCTGCCGAGCGCGATCGGCGTGACGTGCAGGGGATGCTCGGCGCGCACCAAGCCGAAGCCGCTCTCGTGATCGTAGGCGACGATGTTCGCGCCGACCGGCTCGGGCTCGGGTCCGGAGATCTGGACGTCGATCGCTTCGAGGATCAGGTAGCCGATGGTCAGAATCAAGCCGCTGTCGTCGATGACGACGCCGGTCCCTTGGCGCTCGGTGCCGAGCGCGCTCGCGGTGCGCGCATCGGGCGGGATGGTGGCCGTGATCTGGACCACGCCATCGAGGCGATCACCGCTGGCGGGGCGGCTCCACGCCGGCCCGGCCGCCGCCAGCCATCCGATCAGGAACAGGCCGATCATCGGGCCGCAGGCCCGGCGAGCGAGCCGCCGGGGCGGGCAGACAACAGAGCCTCGGGTCATCGCTAGACGCTCCCGCCACGGGGGTGAGCGCGCCTCGGTCCCGGACGACGAAAGCCTCACCCCCCAAGCGACAATATGAGGCAGATCGGCGTTCCGACCAGCGGGCCAGCCGCCCGCCGGCCGGGGCGCACCGGAACCGCCCGCCCGAGCATGACAGCGGGCAGCAGCGCGCCTATAGTCTCAGGGCGTCCGTGATGTTCGGCTTTCGGCGAGGATCGGTGACAGAGACGAGCCCCTTCACCCCGCGCGAGATGCTGGCGCGACTGATCGCCTTCGACACCACCAGCCGCAACTCCAACCTCGCGCTGGTCGACTTCGTGCGCGACTACCTCGATCGTCTCGGGGTCGTCTCCGAGCTGGTGTTCGATGATGCCGGCACCAAGGCCAATCTGCTCGCCACGATCGGCCCTGTGGAAGAGGCGGGTCTCGTGCTCTCCGGCCATACCGACGTCGTGCCGGTCGACGGCCAGGCCTGGTCGAGCGATCCGTTCACCGCGACCCTGCGGGGCGGCCGGCTGTACGGTCGGGGCAGCACCGACATGAAGGGCTTCATCGCGGCCGTCCTCGCTCTGGTGCCGGAGTTCCTGGCGCGCCGGCTGCGGGCACCGATTCACATCGCACTGAGCTACGACGAGGAGGTCGGCTGCAAGGGCGCGCCGCGCCTGCTCGACCATCTGGCCGGGCGGCTGCCGGTGCTGCCGTTTGGCTGCGTGGTCGGCGAGCCGACGGCGATGCAGGTGATGAACGGCCACAAGGGCAAGGCGGGTTACGTCGCCACCGTCACCGGCCTGGAGAGCCATTCGGCGCTCAACCACAAAGGCGTCAATGCGATCGAGATCGCGGCCGAGATCATCGTCCGGCTGCGCCGGAAGAACCTCGAGTTCCGCGCCCGCGGCCCGTTCCACGAAGGCTTCGAGCCACCCCACTGCACGGTCACGACCGGGGTCATCGAGGGGGGCACCGCCCTCAACATCGTCCCGGGCCGCTGCCGCTTCGAGTTCGAGTTCCGCACTCTGCCGGGTCAGGACGCCGGGGCCATCTTCGCCGAGATCCAAAGCTTCGCCGAGGGCGAGCTTCTGCCGAATATGCGCGCGCGCCACCCCGCGGCCGCGATCGAATGGCAGAAGCTCATGAGCTATCCGGCGCTCGGCGGCAGCGCCGGCTCCGCGATCGAGCGGCTCTGCTGCCGACTGACCGGGGCGAGCCGCGCGGGCAAGGTGGCATTCGGCACCGAAGCCGGGCTGTTCGCCGCCCGCGGCATTGAGAGCATCGTCTGCGGCCCGGGCGACATGGCGGTCGCGCACAAGTCGGACGAATATGTCGAACTGGACCAGCTGGAGCGCTGCGCGGCGTTCCTCGGCCGGCTGGTCGACGAAGCGCTGGCCGCCTGAGCCGATGCCCGAGTCCCCGGTCGAGATCGCCGCGCCGGACATCACGGCCTATCGGGGCGGCAATACCGGCATCCCTTACGTCAGCACCTTCGCGAGCGAACGGCCGGGACCGCATGCCGTGATCACCGCCCTGGTCCACGGCAACGAGCTGAGCGGCGCCTGCGCGCTGGTGGCGCTGTTCGAGCGCGACATCCGGCCGAGCCGCGGCCGGCTCTCGCTCGCCTTCGTCAACACCGAGGCCTATCGGCGCTTCGATCCCACCAATCCCAAGCTCACCCGTTACGTCGACGAGGACCTGAACCGGGTCTGGGCCCCGGCCATCCTGGATAGCCCGCGGCGCTCGCTGGAGATCGACCGGGCGCGTGAGATCCGGCCCCTGATCGAAAGCGCCGATGCGCTGCTCGATCTGCACTCGATGCAGCTGCCGGCGCGGCCGCTCCTGCTCAGCGGTCTGACCGAGAAGAGCCGGCGGCTGGCCCGTGCGATGGGCTTGCCGAGCCTCGTGGTGGCCGATGCCGGCCACCAGAGCGGCCCCCGGATGCGCGATTTCGGCGCCTTCTCCGACCCCGACAGCCCCTGCACCGCGATATTGGTCGAGACCGGTCAGCACTGGGCGGCGGCCAGCGTCGACGTGGCGATCGCCACCTGCCGGCAGTTCCTGGCTGCGATCGGCATCGTCGAGCCGGACGTACTGGCGAAGCTCGGCGGCGCGCTCCCTCGCGAGCCGCAACGGCTGATCGAGGTCACCCATGCGGTGACGGTCGACGGCGGCCCGTTCCGCTTCACCGCCAGTTTTCAAGGCCTAGAGGTGGTCGCCGAGGCCGGCACGGTGATCGCCTACGACGGAGCCAGAGCGGTGCGCACACCCTACGACGACTGCGTCCTGGTCATGCCTTCGCGTCGCCTGGGCCCGGGCCTGACGGCGGTCCGACTCGGCCGGTTCCTCGACTGATGGGCCTGGCACCCGAGGCCTCGCCCGACCGATGAGGTGGACGATCCGCGCCGCGACCGCCGATGACGCCAAGTCGATCGTCGCCCTCGTGCACCGGTTCAACCTCGAGGACGGCAATCCGCCGAGTGCCACGACGGTCGAGGCGTTCCGGAGCCTGGGTTTCGGCACCCGGCCGCGTTTTCACACCGTGCTCGCCGAGGACGAGGAGCGGGTGCTCGGCTATGCGCTGTACTATCCGAGCTACGACACCGACTACGGCGCCAAAGGATTCTACCTGCAGGATCTCTACGTCCTGCCGGACGCGCGCCGGCGCGGCATCGGGCGCGCGCTTATGACGGCGGTCGCGCGCGCCTGCCGGGCGGACGGCGGTCGCTATCTGTTCTGGAACGCCCTCGAGCGCAATCGGGCGGGCCGGGCCTTCTACCGCCGGATCGGCGCGCGCGAGGAGCCGGTGGTGACCCTCAGCCTCCAGCCCGACGCGCTGCAGAGGCTTGCCGAGGGACGGTAGTCAACGTTGTCGCGGTTCTACGTCCCCCTGCTGCCTTCGGGCCGCTCGGGCCAGGTCGCGGTGACCAGATACAACGACGCCGGCATGCGCACGCCGTCCGCGGTCGCAAAGACCTCGAAGCGCTCGCTCACCCGATCGACCAGCGCCCGGCGGGTCGTCTCATCGGGCTGGCGGGCCCTGATCAGTCGGGCGAGCGGCCCGATATGAGAGACCAGCTCCGCCTCCTCGCGCGCGCTCGGCGCGCCGGGCAACCACGCTTCCGTCAGCTCGATCTCGATGTCGTCGAACCCGGCGGCGCGGAGTATCGCCAGGACGTAGTCGCGATCGCTGAAGGCAAGGGGTCCGGGGGCCCGGGGTGACTGCGGCTCAGGCGGCCCGAGCAGCTGCACGCCGATCTCTAACGGGATCGCAAACCACGGATTAACCTCAAGGGCCGCCCAGCAGACGAACGCCAGTCGACCTGCGGGTCGGAGGGCTCGGCCGAGGTTGGCGAAGGCGGCGATCGGGTCGCTGAAGAACATGACGCCGAAGCGTGAGCACAGAAGATCGCAGGCCCCCGGCTCGAAGGCGTGGCTCTGCGCATCGGCACAAAGGAACCGCACGTCGCCGATGCCCTGCTCGCCACTGCGTTGGCGGGCGACCCCGAGCAGGAGGTCGGAGATATCGACCGCCAGGACCGATCCCGCCGGGCCCATCCGCTCCGCGAGGCGAAGAGCCAGGGTGCCCGTACCGCAGCCGATGTCGATTACCGCGTGGTTTACGTCCGGTGCGGCGCGCTCGATCAGCAGATCGCTCACCGGCTCGAAGCGCTGATCGAGCGCGGCCTGGCAGGCCACCCATGTCTGGGCGGCCGCCGAGTTCCAGTATTCGGCCTGATCGGGGTTGGCGGCAAAGCGTTCCGAGAGGTCGCTGGTCATCCGGTCTTCCAGGCCTTTTGCACATTGGCGAAGGTGATTGGCTACAGCTTACCGACGCCCTTGACGTTGTCGTGTCGCTGGAGATCTTGACGCCGGCGCGTGCGCGTGGTGCTTGTAACATGCTGAGAGAAAGGAAGACCAGCTTGGCCCAATACGCTTGGAAAGCGGCCAACACCACCGGTACGAGCTGGACCATCAAAGGCGTGCACGAAGCGACCCGTGAGGCGGTGCGCGAGGCGGCCGCCGAGGCCGAGATGGTGATCGGCGAATGGGTGGATCAGGCCCTCAGGGACGCGGCCCGCGCCGCTTTGCACCCCTCGCCGCCGCCGGCAACCGCGGCCGATGTCGCCGCCATCCTCAAGGAGCTTGCCGAGCTCAAGGCGTCCGTGCTGGCGCTGGCCGGCGCCAAGGACCGCGCGCTCGCCGATGTCCAGGCGCGGGTTCAGAGGCTCGCCGAGGTCAAGGCGGATGGGCGGGACCTCGCCCAGGTCCACGCGCGGGTGCAGAAGCTCGCCGAGCGCAGCGAGCGCTACGAGCGACCGGCGGTCCGCCACGTCATGGTCGAGCACAAGCGACCGAACCGCCTGCCCGTTCAGCCGCGCCTGCCCGACAAAGACACCCCCGACACCTGAGCCCGCTGCCATCGTCCGTTGTTGCCCTTCACGGAAGGGCCGATAGCGCCGAGCCGTGACCGCGCAAAGGCGCTCGTCCTGTCCAGCGAGCAGTGCGGCGGACGACGGGCGGCTTGGCAGGCGGGCGCCGGCCGGGCATGTTCGTCGGCGGACATCGCGCGGGGCGATGATGGCGAAGCTTCGGAGGACGTGCTGACATGGGTGGAGTGTCCGGGCCGATCCTGCTGCTCGGCTCGATGCTCGCCCTGATCGCGCTCGGGCTGCCGATCGCCTATGCGATCGGGATCGCGGCGCTGCTCGCCGCCTGGTGGGTCGGCATCCCGATGGAGGCCGTGCTGCTCAAGGTCTCGGACGGGGTCGACGAGTTCTCGCTGCTCGCGATTCCGTTCTTCGTGCTGGCGGGCGCGCTGATGGCCGAGGGCGGCATCGCCATCCGCCTGGTCAACTTCGCCAACATCTTCGTCGGCTTCATCCGCGGCGGCCTGGCCATGGTCAACATCCTGGCCTCGATGTTTTTCGGCGGCATCTCGGGCTCATCGGTCGCCGACACCTCATCGATCGGCTCGATCATGATCCCGATGATGAAGCGCCAGGGCTACGACGACGCCTTCTCGGTCAACGTCACCATCACCAGCTCGACCCAGGGCATCATCATCCCGCCCTCGCACAACGCCGTGATCTATTCCTACGCCGCCGGCGGCACGGTCTCGATCGCGAGCCTGTTCCTCGCCGGCATCGTGCCCGGGATCATGGTCGGCCTCTCGCTCATGGTCCTGACCTTCATCCTGGCGAGCCTGCGCCACTATCCGAAGGGCGAGCTCGTCCCCTTGCGCGAGGCGGTCAAGGTCTCGAGCGAGGCGGTGCTCGGCCTGGTGACCGTGATCATCATCGTCGGCGGGGTGATCGGCGGCGTGTTCACGGCGACCGAGTCCGCCTCGATCGCGGTCATCTACGCCTTCCTGGTCGCCATGCTCGCCTACCGCGAGCTCGGCTGGCGCGACCTGCCGCGCCTTTTGCACAACGTCGCCAGGACGGTCGCGATGGTGATGCTCCTGATCGGCTTTGCCTCGGGCTTCGCCTACATGATGGCGCTGATGCAGGTCCCGGCCAAGGTGACCGCCGCCTTCCTCGCCGTCTCCGACAACAAATACGTGCTCATGCTGCTGATCAACCTGATGCTGCTGGTGCTCGGCATGGTCATGGACATGGCGCCCCTGATCCTGATCTGCACGCCGATCCTGCTGCCGGTGGTCAAGCACATCGGCCTCGACCCGGTGCACTTCGGCATCATCATGCTCCTGAACCTCGGCATCGGCCTCGTGACGCCGCCGGTGGGCACGACGCTGTTCGTCGGCTGCGCCATCGGCAAGGTCTCGATCGAGGAGGCATCGCGGGGGCTCTGGCCGTTCTGGCTCGCGATGCTGGTCGTCCTGATGCTGGTGACATTCGTCCCGCCGCTCGCCATGACCATCCCGCACTGGGTGCGCTTGTGAGGGCGAAGCTAGCGGTCGGAGCGCGGCTCGGCGGATCAACCGGATGGCTGGGCGGCGTTGGCGCGCCACCAGCCGGCGAGCTGCTGCTCGCTGCACCGGCCGTCCGCAAGCTGCCAGAACGTCGCCACCACGTCGCCTTCGGAAGGCTTTATCTCACAGCCGTTGAGCAGGAGGAACGTGGCCGCAGCAACGAAGCCCGTGCGTTTGTTGCCGTCGACAAAGGGATGGTTGCGGACGATGCCGAAGGCGTAGGCGGCCGCGAGATCGGCGGCGTCGGGCTGGCCGTAGGCGGCGAGGTTCTGCGGTCGAGCGAGTGCCGAATCCAATAGACTCTCGTCACGCAAACCCGGGGCGCCGCCGTGCTCGGCGATCTGCTCGGCGTGGATGGCAAGCACGACGCGTTTGCTCAGCCAGCGCCAGGTCACCGGGCAAGCTTGCGCAGCGCATTGCGATAGCGCCGCATGACGACGCGAGCGGTCTCGAGCTCCTGCTCGAACCCCGGATCGTAGGGCGAAAGCTCGATGCCCTGCGGGGTCTCGCTGACGTGCAGGACGTCACCCTTGCGCACCCGCAGTTTTGCCAGCAGCTCCTTGGGCAGGACCACGCCCGCCGAGTTGCCGATCGCCGTGATCTTGATCTTCATGCGCCTGTCACCGCGGGTCTCTTAGTTCGAACCTAAGTTAGAACGATGCGCGCCCGGAAGGCAAGAGGAGGCGGCCCAACGACGCGGACAACGCCTCACCAAATGTGAGGAAGGAGCCGTCGCTTTATTGACTTTGGTCACCCTATGTGAGAGAGGCTCGCTGCCAATGCGTGACGTCGTCCAGGATCTGATGGAGGCTTTTCGGCTGCACCGCGTGCAGGACGTGGCGAAGCTTTTCGCTGTGCGCCCGACCGCGGTCAGCATGTGGCGAAGGCGGGGTCTGCCGGCCCGGCACCGGCTCGAGGCGATGCGCCTCGCGCAGGAGCGCGGGGTCGAGCTGCCCGAGAGCGTCGCCGGCAGTCGCGCACAACCTCCCGATCGTACAGCGTCCAGGTCAAAGGAGTCGGCGAGCGTCGTCGTGGACCGAGCGCGAGGCAGTGCGGCGCGAGGCGACTGGGTGCAGCTGGACGAGAAGGGGCGGCTCGCGCTTCCGCCTGCAGCACTCGAGGTCCTGGGCGTCGAGCCCGGCGACAAGGTCCTGCTCGAGATCGAGGGCAACGATCTTCGCGTGCGCAGCCTGCGCGCCGCGGTCGCCGAGATGCAGGCGTTCGTGCGCCGCTTCGTGCCCGAAGACGTCAGCCTGGTCGACGAGCTGATCGCTGAGCGCCGGCGCGAGGCCGAGCGTGAGTGAGTTCGTCCTCGATGCGTCCGCGCTTCTCGCGCTGCTCCAAGGCGAGCCCGGCGCCGAGCGCGTCTTCTCGGTCCTTGATCGGGCGGCGATCAGCGCGGTCAACCTGGCCGAGGTGGTGAGCCGGCTGGCCGAGCGCGGCCTGCCGCAGGCCGAGATCCGTCACGACCGCACCCGGCTGCCGCTCGACGTCGTCGCGGTCGACGAGGATCTCGGCTATGCGGCGGGCTTTCTGCGCCCTTCGATCTGCCGCCTCGGCCTCTCGCTCGGCGACCGGATCTGCATCGCCCTCGCCTCCCGCCTCGGCGCCACGGTACTCACTGCCGATCGCAACTGGCGGCGGCTTGGCGGCGATGTTCGCGTCGAGCTGCTGCGGCGCGCCTGACCAGCACACGGGCCGGTCAGGAGGCGCGGCGGATCGCCTGCGCCGGCACGGCGGCCTTGGTCGGCAGACGTACGGGCGCTTCGCGTGGCGCCGGGGCGCGCGCCGCGCCGGCCCGCCAAGCGGCGAACCATTCGCGCGCGCCCTCGAGATAGAGATAGATCACGGGCGTGATGAAGAGGGTCAGCAGCTGCGAGACCAGGAGGCCGCCGACCACGGCGACGCCGAGCGGCCGCCTCAGCTCCGAGCCGGCGCCGAAGCCGATCGCGATCGGCATCGCGCCCAAAATGGCCGCCATTGTGGTCATCATGATCGGCCGGAAGCGCAGCAGGCAGGCCTCGAAGATCGCCGTCTCCGCCGTGACGTCGGCGTTGCGCCGCCGGTCGAGGGCGAAGTCGATCATCATGATCGCGTTCTTCTTGACGATGCCGATCAGCATGACGATGCCGATGATCGCGATCACGTCGAGATCCATGCCGAACAGCATGAGGGTGATCAGCGCGCCGAGCCCGGCCGCGGGCAGGCCCGAGAGAATCGTGATCGGGTGCACGAAGCTCTCATAGAGGATGCCGAGCACGACGTAGATGACGAACACGGCGGCGAGCAGCAGGAGGCCCTGGCCGGCGAGCGCGTCCTGGAACAGCTGGGCGGTCCCCTGGAAGGTGCTCGACACGCTCGCCGGCAGGCGCAGGTCGCGCTCCATGCCCTGGATCTCCTCGACCGCCTGGCCCAGCGACATCCCGGGTGCCACGTTGAACGAGAGGGTGACCGCCGGCAGCTGCGCCTGGTGGTTCACGGTCACCGGGCCGGCCATCCGGCGGATCGTCGAGACGGCATCGAGCGGGACCAGCTGACCAGTGCTGCTGCGCACGTAGATGCTCGAGAGCGCCGACACGTCCTGCTCGTACCTGGGATCGACCTCGAGGATGACCTCATAGTCGTTGGTCGCGGTGTAGATGGTCGCGACCTGGCGGGAGCCGAACGCCGAGTACAGCGTGTCGCGGATCGCGTCCGCGGTGACGTCGAGAGCGGCCGCTTTCTCGCGGTTGATGTCGACGAACACCTGCGGATTGTCGACCTCGAGATCGCTGGTCACGTCCTGCAGTCCGGGCAGCTTGCGCATGCCCGCCTCGACCTCGGGCGCCAGGCGCTGCAGCTCGGCGAGGTCGGTGCCCTGGATCGTGTATTGGTACTGGCTTCTCGAGAAGCGCCCGCCGACGTTGATGCTCTGCACCGGCTGCATGAACACGCGGATGCTCGCCAGGTCGGCGAGCTTGGCGCGCAGGCGCTGAATCACCTCGGTCACGCTCGCCTTGCGCTCGCCGATCGGTTTGAGGCCGACGAACATCCGACCGGAGTTCAGCGCGCTGTTCGGACCGCCGGCGCCAACCGTGGAATTGACCGCAGCGACCGCGGGGTCGGCCTGGATGATCCGGGCCGCCTCGCGCTGCGCCGTGGACATGGCCTCGAACGAAATGCCCTGCGGGGCCTCGGTGGTGACCACCATGAGGCCGGTGTCCTCGGTCGGGACGAAGCCCTTCGGAATCGCGACGAACAGATAGAGAGCTCCGGCCAGCGACAGGAGCGTCGTCGCGAGCATCACCCGTCGATGGCCGAGCGCCAGACGAAGCGTCCGTTCGTAGAGCCGGCGCACGGCGTCGAAGGCGGCCGCGGACCGGCGTTGGAAAGCACCTTCCTGGCTGGGGTCGCTCGCCCGCAGGAGCCGGCTGCACAGGAGCGGCGTGAGCGTGAGCGACACGATGCCCGAGACCAGGATGGTCATGCTGATGGTCACGGCGAACTCGCGGAACAGGCGCCCGACCACGCCGCCCATAAACAGGACCGGAATGAACACGGCGACCAGCGAGAGCGTGATCGAGAGGATCGTGAAGGCGATCTGGCGCGAGCCGCGCAGCGCCGCCTCGAACGGTCGCTCGCCGTTCTCGATATGCCGGACGATGTTCTCCAGCATCACGATCGCGTCGTCGACGACGAAACCGACCGACAGCGTGAGCGCGAGCAACGAGAGGTTATCGATGCTGTAGCCAAGCAGATACATGCCGGCGAAGGTGCCGATCAGCGAGATCGGTAGCGCCAGCGCCGGGATGATCGTCGCGGTCACCTTGCGCAGGAACAGGAAGATCACCAGCACGACCAGCCCGATCGCGAGGGTGAGCGTGAACTGGACTTCAGCGACCGAGGCCCGGATCGATTCCGACCGGTCGAGCATCACGTCGAGATTGACCGAGGCCGGCAGCTGCGCGCGGAACGTCGGCACCAGGCTCTTGACGCGCTGGACCACTTCGACCGTGTTGGCATCGGGCTGGCGCTGAACCGCGAGAATGATCGAGCGGGTCCCGTTGAACCGGCTCGCGATCTTGTCGTTCTCGACGCTGTCGAGGACGTTCGCGACGTCGCCGAGCCGGACCGGGCTGCCGTTGCGATAGGCGACGATCAGCGGGCGATACTGCGCCGCCTCGCTGAGCTGACCCGAGGCCTCGAGCGTCATGCTCTGACGCGGCCCGTCGAGGGTGCCGAGCGGTTTGTTGGAGTTGGCGGCATCGAGTGCGGCCGCCACCTCGTCGAGGCCGATGCCCTTGGCGGCCAGGGCGGTCGGATCGACCTGCACGCGCACGGCGTATTTCTGCGCGCCGAACACCAGGACCTGGGCGATCCCGGACAGGCTCGAGATGCGCTGGCCGATCAGCGTCTCGGCGTACTCGTCGACCGCCGAGAGCGGCAGCGTCGCCGAACTGAGCGCGAGAAACAGGACCGGCTGGTCGGCGGGGTTGACCTTGCGGAAGCTGGGCGGCGTGGTCATCTCCGGCGGCAGGCGGTGCGCCGCCGCGGCAATCGCCGACTGGACGTCGAGCGCCGCGCCATCGATGTTGCGATCGAGATCGAACTGCAGCGTGATCCGGGTCGTTCCCTGGCTGCTGGTCGAGGTCATCGACGTGACGCCGGCGATGGTCGCGAACTGGCGCTCGAGCGGCGTTGCAACCGAGGCCGCCATGGTCTCGGGGCTGGCCCCAGGCAGGTCGGCCGAGACCTGGATGGTCGGAAAATCGACCCGCGGCAGCGCTGCCACCGGCAGCAGGCGATAACCGAACAGCCCTGCGCCGATGAACGAGATCATCAGCAGGGTGGTCATGACCGGGCGCCGGATGCAGAGCTCGGGCAGGCTCATGAGCTGCGCTCCTGCTGGGCCGCCGCCGGGCGGGCCGTCTGAACCTCGACCTTGGTGCCCGGGGCGAGACGCATCTGTCCGTCGGTCACGACCCGCTCACCAGGCGCGAGCCCGGCCGCGATCACGGTCTTGCCGTCGAGGGTGCGATCGACCGTGACTGCTCGCACCTCGACCGTGTCGTCCGGCTTGATCACGAACGCGAACGGGCCGTTCTGCCCGGCCTGGACCGCCTGCGAGGGCACCACGATGGCCCTGGGCTCGACCCGCAGCGTGACCACGATGTTGACGAACTGGCCCGGCCACAGCCGGCTTTGCTCGTTCGGGAAGCTCGCCTTGACCGAGATCGTGCTGGTCGCCGGATCGATCTCGTTCTCGAGGTACGTCACCTGCCCCTGTTGCGGCTCGGCCTCGTTGCCGGGAATTACCGCCGTGGCCGGCAGCGTGCCCTCCGCCATCGCTTTCTGCAGCTCGGGGAGGTAGCGCTCGGCGACCGAGAACGCCACGTAGATCGGCCGCACCTGGTTGAGTGTGACCAGCGGCGGCGTGTCGTTCGCCTTGACCGTGTTGCCGAGCTTCTGGTTGATCGTTCCGAGGCGACCATCGATCGGCGCCCGGATCTCGGTGTACGACAGCTGGGCCTTGAAGTTCTCGACCTGGGCCTCGTCGCCCTTGACCGTCGCTTCGGCGGCGGCGACGCTGGTGCGCGCCGCGTCGAGCTGCTGCTTGGAGACGAAGTCTTTCTGGCCGAGCGGTGCCAGGCGGTTGAGGTCGCGTTGCGCGTTGGCCAACTGCGCCCGATCGCGCTCGAGCGTGGCCTCGGCCTGGTCGAGCATCGCCTGCTGCTGCCGGCTGTCGAGCACGAACAGCACGTCGCCCGCCTTGACCTCCTGGCCGTCGCTCACCTCGACCTGGGCGATCTCACCGTCGATCCGGGATCGTACCGCGACGCTCGCGATCGTCTGCACCCGGCCGATCGTGGCCAGCTGCACCGGCGCGGCCTCGGTCACCACCTCGGCGGCCAGCACCGGCTGCGGGCGGGCAGCGGGCGCCCCGCCGCGGGCCGACTGGGCCTCCGACGGCGGCGAAAGGGGCCAGGCATAGTAGGCGGCCCCCGCGGCGCTCCCCAGCAGGACCAGCAGAGCGAGGACGATGCGCCTGTTCGTGTGCCTGGCAGCCATGCCATGAGCCGCTTTCAGCGGGGCGTTTCAACCTGTGACCTTGATTCAGCGAAGCCGCGTGACAAAATGGAACTCGCGAGTTAAATCTTCAATGGCCCGAACATTACAACCGCAGTGGCGGCTCGAACGGCGGCAGCGCATGCTGGCCGCGGCGGGCGTACTATTCGCCCGCGCCGGCTATGCCACCGTCCAGATGGATGATGTGGCGCGCGCGGCCGGGGTCGGCAAGCCGACCCTCTACCGCTACTTCGGCTCCAAGGAGAAGCTGTTCGTCGAGGTGTTCGGCGAGGCGCTGCTGGAATTGCAACAGCGGATCGAGGCGGAGAGCACGCCGGATCTGACCCCGCCGGAGAGCCTCGCGCTGATCATCCGCACGCTGGTCGACTTTCTCGCGCAGCAGACCGGGACCCTGCGCCTGCTCTCGGGCGATCACCCGCAGCTGGAGCAGCGCTGGCGTACGGTCTTCCGCAGCCGACGCCGGCCGATCCTCGACGCGCTCCGCCGCGTCCTCGAGCGGGGCGTCGCGAGCGGCGACTTCCGGCCGCTCGATCCCGAAGTCACGCCCGGCCTGATCCTCGGCATGATCCGCGGCGGCCTGATCGCAGCACCCGAAATATCGCAGGCCAGGCTCGCGAGCGCGGCGATCGACCTCGTGCTGCACGGCGGGTTGACCGGCTTCGACCGGCAGCCCGACGAGCTCGAGCTGGCGGAATCCGCCAGCTCGGGTCAGCGCTAGCCAATCGGGGTCGTGGGGGCCTCGTGGCCCCGGGCGCCCGAGCCTGATCGCGCGCCGGCATGAACGCCCCGGCGCCGGGGCCGAAAACGAAGGGCCGCTCCCGAGGGAGCGGCCCCATGACTTGGACGTGGATTCGACAGCCGGCTCAGTAGTCCATATCGCCCATGCCGCCCATGCCGCCGCCGGGCATGCCGCCCGGGCCGCCGCCCGACTCTTTCTTCGGCCGCTCGGCGACCATCGCCTCGGTCGTGATCAGGAGACCCGCGACCGATGCGGCGTCCTGCAGCGCCGTCCGCACGACCTTGACCGGATCGACGATGCCGGCCTTGAACATGTCGACGTACTGATCGTTTTGCGCGTCGTAGCCGTGGTTGAAGTCGTTCTTTTCGAGCAGCTTGCCCGCGACGATCGAGCCGTCGGCGCCGGCGTTGATGACGATCTGCTTGGCCGGCCAAGCGAGCGCCTTGCGCACGATCTCGATGCCGACCCGCTGGTCGTCGTTGTCCGGCTTGACCTTGTCGAGCACCTTGCCGGCATAGAGCAGGGTGACGCCGCCACCCGGCACGATGCCCTCCTCGACTGCGGCGCGGGTCGCGTGCAGCGCGTCGTCGACGCGGTCCTTCTTCTCCTTGACCTCGACCTCGGTGGCACCACCGACCTTGATCACCGCAACACCGCCCGCGAGCTTGGCCAGCCGCTCCTGGAGCTTCTCGCGGTCGTAGTCGGAGGTGGTCTCCTCGATCTGCGCGCGGATCTGCGTGCAGCGGCCCTCGATCGACTTCTTCTCGCCGGCACCGTCGACCAGCGTGGTCTCCTCCTTGGAGATCTGGACCTTCTTGGCGCGGCCCAGCATGTCCACGGTGACATGCTCGAGTTTGATGCCGAGGTCCTCGCTGATCACCTGACCGCCGGTCAGGATGGCGATGTCCTCGAGCATCGCCTTGCGGCGATCGCCGAAGCCCGGCGCCTTGACCGCCGCGACCTTGAGGCCGCCGCGCAGCTTGTTGACCACCAGGGTGGCCAGCGCCTCGCCCTCGATGTCCTCGGCGATGATCAGGAGCGGCTTGCCGGATTGCACGATCTGCTCGAGCACCGGCAGCAACGGCTGCAGGCCGGAGAGCTTCTTCTCGTGCAGGAGAATGTAGGGCTCGTCGAGCTCGACCGACATCTTCTCGGCGTTGGTGATGAAGTACGGCGAGAGATAGCCGCGGTCGAACTGCATGCCCTCGACCACCTCAAGCTCGGTCGCCAGGCCCTTGGCCTCCTCGACAGTGATCACGCCTTCCTTGCCGACCTTCTGCATCGCCTCGGAGATCATGTCGCCGATGCTCTTGTCGCCATTGGCCGAGATGGTCCCGACCTGGGCGACCTCGGCTTCGGTCGACACCGTCTTCGAGCGCTTCTTGATCTCCTCGACCACGGCCGCGACCGCCAGGTCGATGCCGCGCTTCAGATCCATCGGGTTCATGCCGGCGGTGACCGCCTTGGCACCCTCGCGCACGATCGCCTGGGCGAGCACGGTCGCCGTGGTGGTGCCGTCACCGGCCACATCCGACGTCTTGCTGGCGACCTCGCGCAGCATCTGCGCGCCCATGTTCTCGAACTTGTCGTAGAGCTCGATCTCCTTGGCGACGGTCACGCCGTCCTTGGAGACGCGCGGCGCGCCGAACGACTTCTCGAGGATGACGTTGCGGCCTTTGGGGCCGAGCGTCACCTTGACCGCGTCGGCCAGAATGTCGACGCCGCGCAGCATCTTGCCCCGCGCGTCGGTGTTGAACTTGATTTCTTTGGCAGCCATCTGGCTTAGCCCTCCTCAGCTTGTTCCGTCGGTTGTCTCGATCAGGCCGCTTTGCTGGCCCGGGCCTTGCCCTCGATGATGCCCATGATGTCGGACTCCTTCATGATCAACAGCTCCTCGCCGTCGATCTTGACCTCCGTGCCCGACCACTTGCCGAACAGGATGGTGTCACCCGCCTTGACGTCCGGCTCGATCCGCTTGCCGCTCTCGTCCCGGGCGCCCGGGCCGACGGCCAAAACCTCACCCTGCATCGGCTTCTCTTTCGCCGTGTCGGGGATGAACACGCCACCTGGGGTGCGCTCCTCCTCCTCAATGCGGCGGACGACGACCCGATCATGCAACGGCTTGATCTTCATGAACTCCTCCGTGTGTGTTGCGACCCAAGGCGCCCCTGAAGGGCGCGCCGTGCGGGCATTTCGCGATCCGGCGGTTGTTAGCACTCTGACCTACCGAGTGCCAAAGGGCATATAGGAGCGCGCGCGGACGCTGTCAACAGCTGGTTGGGGGTCGATCCGACGCGACGGTCAGAGGATGGCCTCGGGCGGAAAGCGCCGGGCGAGGCGCGCCTGTTGCGCAGGCAGCAGGGCGACCCGCAGGCGAATCCGATCGCCGCATTCGCGCCGCGCCAGAATGCTGCCGTGGCGGTACAGCCAGGCGAGCCGCGCGCCGTCGGCCGGATCCAGCTCCAGCTCGACGATCCGCGCCGCCGCCGTCAGCCGCCGGTCCAGCTCGGCGAGCAGGACATCGAGGCCCTGACCGGTACGCGCCGAGCCCAGGATCACCCCGGGCCGGCGCGCAGCGACGCAGCGCAGGCGCGCTGCGGCCTCGTCGCCGACGAGATCGAGCTTGTTCCAGAATTCGAGCAGCCGGCCTTCGTCGGCGAGGTGCTCGAGATCGAGGCTCGCGAGCACCGCGAGCACGTCGCTCCGCTGCGCCGCGGTCTCGCCGTGAGCGACGTCGCGCACGTGAACCACGAGCTCGGCGGTGCGCACCTCTTCCAGGGTGGCGCGGAAGGCCGCGACCAGATCGGTTGGCAGGTCGGCGATGAAGCCGACGGTGTCGGACAGGATCGCCTGCTGGCCCGAGGGCAGCCCGAGCCGCCGCATGGTCGGATCGAGGGTCGCGAACAGCTGATCGCGCGCGTCGACGGCGGCCCCGGTCAGCCGATTGAACAGGGTCGACTTGCCGGCATTGGTGTAGCCGACCAGCGCCACGACCGGATAGGGCACGCGCTGGCGGGCCGCGCGGTGCAGGCCGCGGGTCCGCTTGACCGCCTCGAGCTCGCGCCGGATGCGCGTGATCCGCTCGTCGATGCGGCGCCGGTCGAGCTCGATCTGGGACTCGCCGGGGCCGCCCACGAAGCCGAGGCCGCCACGCTGGCGCTCGAGATGGGTCCAGGAGCGCACCAGGCGCGAGCGCTGATAGCTGAGCGCCGCCAACTCGACCTGCAGGCGGCCCTCGCTGGTCTTGGCGCGCTCGCCGAAGATCTCGAGAATCAGGCCGGTCCGATCGATCACCTTACAGGCCCAGGCGCGCTCGAGATTGCGCTGCTGCACCGGGCTGAGCGGCGCGTCGACGATGACGAGCTGAACGCCGCGCTCGGCGATCCGCTCGCCGATCTCGGCGAGCCGACCGGACCCCAGCAGGGTCGCCGGCCGGGCCTGGCGCAGCGGTACGATCTCGGCGTCGACCACCTCGAGGTCGATCGCCCGGGCCAGACCGACCGCTTCGTCGAGCTGCCCCTCGGCCGTGCGGTCAGTGCGCTCGCCGAGCGGCCACTGTGGCCGCAGGACCAGGGCAGGCGTCCTGACGCCGGCCGCCGCCGCCCGCGATCGATCAATCGGCGGCAGGTGCGACCTCTTCGGCGCTGGGCTCGTACAGCCGCACCACGGTCGCCGGCATCACCGTCGAGACCGCGTGCTTGTATACCAGCTGGACGTGCCCGTCCCGGCGCAACAGCAGCGAGAAATTGTCGAACGAGCTGACCACACCCTGCAGTTTCACACCGTTGATCAAGAAGATGGTCACCGGAACTTTGTTCTTGCGAATGTGGTTGAGGAACACGTCCTGCACGTTCTGCGTCTTTTCGGCGGGCATTGGGACTGATCCTTTCTTGTTCTTTGCGGCCGGACCGGCGGATGTCCGGGCGTCCTCCTCCATGGCGCTGTGGCCAATCTACGTAGGCAAGCCTGCCACCGCCGGCAAGCGGCTCCGGTCCGCACCGGTCGCCGCAGAAGCTCGGTGAGTGCAAGATAGCGGCCAGATGCAGCTTCTAGCCAGCATATTAGCGCACCGCGATCAAGTTGCGAGCGGCTGTCGCGCGGGCTGTGCCGGGCCGATCATCGCCTAGCTCCGTTCCAGATGGGCATCATACAGCTCCATGAGACGGCGGACCAGCGTGCCGGGATGGCCATTGCCGACCGTGCGGTCGTCGATCGCCACCACCGGCAGCAGGAGCGAGCTCGTGCTCGACAGCGCCGCCTCACGCGCCGCCTGAGCCTCGGCGAGCGAGAACGGTCGCTCGACCACTTCGATGCCGGCGCCGCGGGCAAGCTCGAGGATGACTGAGCGGGTGATCCCGCCGAGAATCCGCTCGCCCAGCGGATGCGTCACCAGCCGCCCGGCCTGGTCGACGATATAGGCGTTGGAGGCGCTGCCTTCGGTGACGTTGCCGGCCTCGTCGATCAGCCAGGCTTCGCGCCGGCCAGCCACCGCGGCCTTCTGGCGTGCCAGCACATTGGGCAGCAGACTGATCGATTTGATGTCGCAGCGCCCCCAACGCTGATCGGGCAGGGTGATGACTCCGACCCCACCCTCCCGTTCGTTGGCGCTCGGGAAGCTCGGCCGGCGCACGGTCACCACCAGCGACGGTCTGGCCCGTTTGGGGAAGGCATGGTTGCGGGGGGCGGTGCCGCGGGTGACCTGAATATACAGAAGCGCCGCCCGCAGCAGATTTCGCCGCAGCGTCTGGTCGAGCACGCTGGTGAGCGCGGCGCGCGACATCGGCGGGCGAATCTCCAGCGCCCCGAGCGAGCGCTCGAGCCGATCCAGGTGACGCCCGAGATCGCGGGGCCGGCCCTCGAGCACCTTGATCACCTCGTAGACGCCGTCGGCAAACTGGTAGCCTCGGTCCTCGATCGCGATCGCATCGGCGTTCAGCGGCCGATAGCGACCGTTGACGTAGGCGACCCGTCCCATCGACCTGTTCCTCGTCGGCTAACGCTGCGCGCTCAGAAATATTCGACGCGGACCGCGAACAGCTTGTCCACCTTCTTGACGACCAGCGCCCGGGCGACGATCACGACCCGATCGTGCGCCCGAACCACGCTGTCGCCACGCGGCATGATGACCTCGCCCTCGCGGATGATGGCGCCGACGATGACGCCGCTCGGCAGACGGGCGTCGCGCAGTGGTTGACCGACCAGGGGCGAGGTCTCGAGCGCCTCGGCCTCGAACACCTCCGCCTCGCCGTCGCGCAGCGAGTAGACCGACTTGATCCGGCCGCGCCGCACATGTTGCAGAACGCTCGAGACCGTGGTCTCGCGCGGATTGATCACGACGTCGATGCCGAGCGAGCCGAGCAGGCCGCCGTAGATGTCGTTGTTGACCAGGGTGAGCGCCTGCTGGCAGCCGTAGCGCTTGGCCAGCAGCGCGGTCATGATGTTGACCTCGTCGTTGTTGGTGACGGTGACGATCGCCTCGGCCGTGCGCAGGTTGGCCTCCTCGTGGATCTCGCGGTCGCGGGCATCGCCGTGGAGCACGACGCTGCGGGTCAGCTTGTCGGCGATGAAACGCGCCCGCTCAGGCTGGCTCTCGATCAGCGTGAGCGTCGCATGGGGCCGCGTCGCCTCGATCTCCTGGGCCAGGAACAGGCCGATGTTGCCGCCACCGGAAATGACGATCCGCCCGGCCTCCTTCTCCTCATAGCCGAACGCACGCATCGCCCGTGCGACATGGCTGGTCTCGACCACCGAATAGACCTCGTCGCCGGCGATGATGTGGTCGTCACCGCTCGGCACGAAGAAGCGGTCGCCGCGGGCGATCCCGACGCAGGTCAGGTGGAGATCCGGAAACAGGAAAGTGAGCTGGCGCAGCGGCGTGTCGAGAATCGGACAGTCCGGCCCGCAGCGGGCCCCGATCAGGCGCACCCGGTCCTCGGCAAAGGGCGTCACGTCGGTGGCGCCCGGGACCTCCAGGCGGCGGGCGATCGCCCGCCCGACCTCGAGCTCGGGCGAGATGATCACATCGATCGGCATGGCCTCGCGCCGAAACAGATTCCGCCAGCGGCCCTGCAAGTAGCTCTGATGGCGCACCCGGGCGATCTTGGTCGGCACGTTGAACAGCGAATGCGCCACCTCGCAGGTCACCATGTTGACCTCGTCGGCGTTGGTCACCGCGATCAGGATCTCGGCGTCCTCGGCACCCGCCTGCTCGAGCACCTCGGGATGCGCCGCGAAGCCGGTGATTGCCTGGATGTCGAGGCTTTCGCCGATCTTCTGGGTGAGCTCGGGGCGCTGGTCGATCGCGGTCACGTCGTTGCCGGCGGCCGCCAGATAGCGGGCGATGTTGTAGCCGACCCGGCCAGCGCCACAGACGATCACTTTCATGGTCAAACCCGGGAGCGAGGCACCGATCGACCGTCAGTCGTCGGTATGAATGTTGAGTGATTTCAGCTTTCGATGCAGCGCCGAGCGCTCCATGCCGACGAAGTTCGCGGTCCGCGAGATGTTGCCGCTGAAGCGCTCGAGCTGGGCCTGGAGATAGGCGCGCTCGAAGTGCTCCCGGGCCTCGCGGATCGGCAGGACCATCAGCTCGCCGTTGCCCGACGGGCTGAGGCCCGCGGTCGCCGCCTCGACGAACTCCGGCGGCAGACTGTCGACCCCGATCTCGGCCTTCGGTTCGCCCGGGGCCATGATCAACAGCCACTCGAGCACGTTGCGCAGCTGGCGTACGTTGCCCGGCCAGTCGGCCGACTGCATGAGTGCCAGAGCCTCGGGCGCGAGCCGGCGCGCCGGCAAGCCGGCGGCCTCCGCCGCCCGGCCCATGAAATACTCGGCGAGCATCGGTATGTCGACCCGCCGCTCGGACAACGGCGGCACGCGAATCGGCACCACGTTCAGACGGTAGTAGAGGTCCTCGCGAAAGCGCCCGGCCGCGATCTCGCTCTGCAGGTCGCGGTTGCTGGCCGCGATGACCCGCACGTCGACCTCGACCCGCCGCTGGCCGCCGAGACGCACGAAGCTCTGCTCCTGCAGCACGCGCAGGATCTTGCCCTGGGTCTCGAGCGGCATGTCGGCGACCTCGTCGAGCAACAGCGTGCCGCCGTGCGCCCGCTCGAACGTGCCGAGCTGGCGCGACCGCTCGGGGCCGAGGAACCCCGCCTCGCAGCCGAACAGCTCGACCTCCATGCGCTCGGGCGCCATGGTCGCGGCGTTGATCACCACGAACGGCGCCTCGGCACGCCTCGAGCTGGCATGGATCAGGCGCGCCACAACCTCCTTGCCGACCCCCGGCGGGCCGGTGATCAGGACCCGGGAGCCGGTGAGCGCCACGCGCTGGATCGCGGTCCGAACCTGCTGGATCGCTGGCGAGCGTCCGATCAGCTCCCGCTCGTCGCCGAGCTTGAGCTTGAGCTCGGCGTTCTCCCGCTTGAGCCGGGCCGCCTCGCGCGCCCGCTCGATCAGCACGAGCAGCCGATCGGCGTTGAACGGCTTCTCGAGAAAGTCATAGGCCCCTTTCTTGATCGCGGTGACCGCGGTCTCGATGGTGCCGTGGCCGCTGATCACGATCTG
>JBKPDM010000247.1:0-6400 GCA_046727895.1 Pseudomonadota bacterium
CTATATAACCGACACGTCATCTGATTGTCTTATATCCTCATCAGGCGCTTGAGTGAAGTGCCGGTGGGGCGACCCAGCGCCTCGAAGCCGATCGTGGCGCTGATGTAGTCGCGCAGGACGGCTTGCCGGTCTCGAGGTCGCCCTCCAGCATGGTCGCCACCGCCTCCTGCAGAAGCGCGAAGGCGGGATCGCGCCTGACGCGCGCCTGAACCGTCTCCCTGAAATCTCTCGTCAGTGCCATTTTCATTGCGCGTCGTGGAAGCCTTGCGATGAAATCCCAAAGTCACGCGGGTTGCAGGATGCGCACCTCGAGGCGTTTGCCGAGGGCGGCGAGCGCCCGGTCGACCTGATCGATGTGCGAGCGGTGATCGAGATCGAGCAGCCGACGCACCCCGTTCTCCTGCATCCCGAGCCGGCGGGCGAGCTCGGTCCGGGTGATCCGCTCTGCGCGCATCGCCTCGTAGAGCGCAAGCTTGGCGACAACCAGGGGCGGCAGGATGACGACCGGCCGGCCCCGCGCCGGGCTCGGCCCTGGGATCTCGCGGCCGAGCCTGATGTAACCGCCGAGTGCCGCGATAAGGCAGTCCAGCGCGTTGGCGGCGCCGGCGTCCGCCTCAGTCGCACCGAAGCTGTGCGCCTCGGGAACGTCGATGAACTGCACCAGCACGCCGCCGGATGCCTGGGGCTCGAACCGATAGGGAAAGGCATGTTCCATCTCGTGCCTCACGACAGATCGCGTCGGGTCAGACCCAGATCACGCAGGATCTTGGTCAGCAAGCCGGGCGCGATCTCATGGGTCAGAGCCGGAATCGTGGTGAACCGGTCACCAACGTAGATCCGGCCATGGCCACCTTTGCCCGGCCTCGCCTCGTACAGAAGCGCAAGTCGCTTCTGCTTGGCCAAGCGCCGCAGCCTGCGCAGGAGCTCGTTGCCCGTCATGTCGAGTCTATCGCACACTTATGTGCGATCGCGTAAAGAAATCGCACCCAGACGTGCCACGCTGGCGTCGCCACCGCCGGGGCGGCTCGGGCCGCCTGCCCCGATCAGTCGAAAAGACTCTTAGCCTTCGGGGCCGGGCGGGGCCGGCGCCTCGCCGGCCAGGATCCGGCGGAGCGCGGCGACGTAGTCGACATTCGGCGCCCGGCGCAGATCCAGCTCGCTTGTGGCCCGCGCGGCCGCCGTGAAACTCTCGGCCTCGACCGCGATGGTCTCGAGCGTGAGCTCGCCGACCGTGACCCGGGTGCGCTCGGCACGCGCCCCCGCGACCGCGAACGAGCGCCGCCGCTTGCCCAGCGCCACGACGCGCACGCCTGGCAGCGCGCCCGCCACCTCGTCGAGGAAGTGCTCGAGGTCGTAGTCGCGCGCCGCGAGCCGTGGCGCCCCGACGCCAAGCGCGGGGCAAAGATGCCGCTCGATCACCGCCGCTGGCAGGGGCAGCGCGCAGCGGAGCGCGGGCAGCCAGCGCTGCAGCCCGTCCCGCTCCCCGAGCAGGCGCTTGATCTCGAGCGCGTCGCGCCGGAACTTGGCGTTGATCCCGTGGATCCCGTCCGGCAGCAGGTAGACTTCCCTGGTCTCCGGTTCCCCGGCTGGCGAGAGCAGCTCGGCAAAGGCATCGCCCCAGATCCGGTACTCGAAGCGCTCCGGCGCGTAAGGGCTGGCCGGCGCCTTGGTGTTCAGGGGACTCCCCGCGTCACGCGACCTTGAGCGCGCCATCCTCGGTTCCGCTGTGCGCGACCCGCCAATAGACCTCGAAGCGGCGGGCGAACGCGCCCGGGCGCTCGGCGAACAGACGCTGCCCGAGCGGCCGCATGGCGGCACGCAGCTCCGCCCGGCGCTGCCCGGCGAGAGCGAGCAGAACCCGCGCGCTCTGCTCGCCGAAGCTCGCGTCCGCCGCTCGGAGCATCGCGTCCAGCACCACGAGGTCGTGCTCGTCACCGCGCCTGCCGCCCTGCACCTTGACCTCCTTGCGCCGAGCCTCGATCTGGCGCGGCCAGAGCCCCGCCAGCAACTCGAGGTGGTAGCGGTGATATTTGACACGCTTGCGCCAGTCGTGGAAGCGCTCGGCGGACGCCCCGATCCCCGAGTAGGTGTTCGACGAGGCCGCGCCGCCGCTGCGGCAGGGCGAGCGTGCCGCGGTGCCAGGCGAGGGACCGCGACTGCAGCGGCTGGCGCACGCCTGCCTAGCACATCGAGCGGGAGGACGGCGATGCGATCCGGCACCGGGCGAAGGCCGCCCCGCATGGTGCTTGCGGCCGCTTCGGCCTTATGGTGTCATGCCGTGGCCCCGAAACCACCCTCCATGTATCGCCGCCGATGACGCCAGACCTTGTCCCGCCGATCGAGATCCTCTATCCGCAGACGGGCTCGATCCCGTTGGTGCTGTCGTCGCCGCACAGCGGTCAGATCTACCCGCCGGGCCTGCTCGGCCAGGTCCGCCTGCCGCTCGACCAGCTGCGCTGCCTGGAGGACGGGCGGGTCGATCGTCTGTTCAGCTGCGCGGTCGAGCTCGGCGCGCCGCTCCTGCGGGCACGCTTCGCGCGCGCCTACGTCGATCCGAACCGCGAGGCCTTCGAGCTGGACGCGGAGCTGTTCGAGGCGCCGCTGCCAAGTTACGTCAACGGCGGTTCGGTCAAGGCGCGGGCCGGGCTCGGCACGATCCCGAGCCGCGTCGGCGGCAAGGCGATCTACGGGCAACGGCTCGAATTCGCGGAAGCGGAGCGTCGGCTCCGCCTGGCTTACTGGCCCTATCACCAGGCCCTGCAAAGCCTGCTCGCGTGCGCCCGGAGCGAGTTCGGCGCCGTCCTTCTGCTCGACTGTCACTCGATGCCCAGCTTTGCGACCAATGGCGCGGCCGACAACGATGGCTCGATCGACTTCGCGCTCGGCGATCGCTTCGGCAGAAGCTGCTCCGCCCTGATCGTCGAACGGGTCGAGGCGCTGCTCGGCCGCCGGGGCTTCCGCGTGGCCCGCAACCGTCCCTACGCCGGCGGGCACATCACGGCTCGATACGGGCGGCCCGAGGCGGGCGTGCACGCGCTCCAGCTCGAAGTCCGCCGGAGCCTGTTCATGGAGGAGAGGACCAGCGGGCCGCGCCGAGCCGCGGTCGATCTGCAGTCCGTGCTGCGCGAGCTCCTGGCCAGCCTCGCGTGGCTGACGTTGGAGCAGCTCGCGCCAAGTGAGCCGGCGCGCACCGGTCGAGCCGCCGCTCTCTGAGCGCCCTGCGCCCGGAGCGGCCGGCCGGCGCCGAGGGAGCAATCGCAAACCCGCGACCCGGTGAGCCGCGCTGCGGATCGCGCGACGGCCGGTGCGGTCGACGACGGCCTGATCGCAGAGCCCGAGAGGGTGTGCCAAGTGCTCCGGCAACCGAATCCTAACCGGGGCTGGCGATGATCGCCATGTGTCGACCCGCACTCGCATCCTACGCGGCCGGTGGGCCATCGCGCTGACCCTGCTGGTGGCAGCGCTCGCGATGCTGCCAAGTCCCGCCGCGGCGACCCTTCCCGACGTCTGTGGGGCGGTGGCGACGCAGACCGAGAAAGCCGAGGGGATTCCGCCCGGTCTGGTGCGCGCCGTGGCGCTCGCCGAATCCGGCCGGTGGCTGGCGACTCTTGGCGAGACGCAGGCCTGGCCGTGGACGGTCACCTCTGGCGAGGAAAGCTTCTTTCTGCCCTCGCGGGAGGAGGCGCTGCGCAAGGTCCGGGAGCTGCAGGCGGAGGGCCGCTCGAACATCGACGTCGGCTGCATGCAGGTCAACCTTGGCTATCATGCCGACGCCTTCACCTCCCTCGAAGAGGCGATCGAGCCGGCGAGCAATATTGCCTACGGCGCCCGGTTCCTGAAGCGTCTGCGCCTGGAGACCCGCTCCTGGGCCCGGGCGACGGCGCGCTACCACTCGAGCGATCCCGATCGCGGCGAGGCGTATCGCGACAAAGTGTATCGCCTGTGGCACGGGCTGCGCCAACGCCGCCCCGCCACCGATTCGCCGGTCCGCCTCGCCGGATCGCCGCCGGGCGTCGATCAGGAGCCGTTTTCCGCCGACCAGCGGTCACGGCCGCGGTTGGTTCTGCCGGGCTCCGGCGACGACGACAGGCCGCCGCCCGGCGCAATTGCCATCCTGCGCGGCCGGTAGACCAGACCACCGCCGAGGCGGCGCGCCTCCGGCGCGGTTCATGCATGCCATGAGCGGCGGGGACGATCGCGCCCGCGGCCGCGCTCGGTCGGTCAGCGGCAAAGCGGCGCACCGTTCCCTGGCCGCAGCCACCAGGCATTGCCGACCGCGCGCGGGGCTCCTAAGTTGCGCCCTGATCCAATGGGATCATGGAGCGGGCACGAATGTCGATAATCGCGCGTCGCATGGCGGCGATCAAACCGTCGCCGACCATTGCCGTGTCCAATCTGGCGCGCGAGCTCAAGGCGGCCGGCCGCGACGTCATCGGACTTGGCGCCGGCGAGCCCGACTTCAATACGCCGGACAGCATCAAAGAGGCGGCGATCGCGGCCATTCGAGCCGGCCAGACGAAGTACACCGCGGTCGACGGGACGCCCGAGCTGAAGGCCGCGGTGGCGGCCAAGTTCGCACGCGAGAACGGGCTCGAGTTCGACGTCGGCGAGATCAGCGTCGGCGCGGGCGGCAAGCAGATCATCTACAACGCGCTGATGGCAAGCCTCGATCCGGGCGACGAGGTGCTGATTCCCGCGCCCTACTGGGTGTCGTACCCGGACATGGTCCTGCTCGCGGGGGGAACGCCAGTCTTCGTCTCCTGCCCGGACCAGACCGGCTTCAAGCTCCGACCCGAGGATCTCGAGGAGGCGATCACACCGCGAACCAAGTGGCTCATTCTGAATTCGCCCAACAATCCGACCGGCGCTGCCTACAGCGCGGCGGAGTTGCGCGCGCTGACCGATGTCCTCCTGCGCCACCCGCAGGTCTGGCTGCTCACCGACGACATCTACGAGCATCTGGTCTATGACGGCTTCCGGTTCGTCACGCCGCTCGCGGTCGAGCCCGAGCTTCGGCCCCGCTGTCTGACCATGAACGGCGTCGCCAAGGCGTACGCGATGACCGGCTGGCGGATTGGCTATGCCGGCGGCCCGAGCGGGCTGATCAAGGCGATGGCCAAGGTTCAGTCGCAGAGCACCTCCAATCCCTGCTCGATCAGCCAGGCGGCGGCCGTGGTGGCGCTGACCGGGCCGCAGGACTTCATCGCCGAGCGAGCCGCCATCTTCCGCGAGCGGCGCGACCTCGTGGTCGATCTGCTGAATCGGGCGCCGGGGCTGCGCTGTCACCGGCCCGAAGGCGCATTCTACGTCTATCCCAGCATCGCCGGCGTTATCGGGCGGCGCACGCCCGATGGCACGGCCCTCGCCGACAGCGAGGGCTTCGCCCGCTACCTGCTCGAAGGTGAGGGCGTCGCCGTGGTGCACGGCACGGCCTTCGGCATGGATCCCTATGTCCGGATCTCTTACGCGACCTCGACCGACCTTCTGGAGGAGGCTTGTCAGCGGATCATCCGCGCCTGTGAAGCGCTTCACTGACCGCGGGTGATCCGCAGATCAGGGTTTTGCGAACAGAGGATGGATGATGCGATCCCCCGGCTTGATGCCAAGTTCGCTGGTGATGCCGCCGCGCAGTTCGAGCACGGCGCGCACCGGCTCGTTCGACGCAATGACCTTGTCCGACAGCGGCTCGGCATTCGCGGCGATCTGGCTGATCCGTCCGTCCGCGCGAACGAACAGCATGTCGAGGGGAATGTAGGTGTTGCGCATCCACATCGCGACTGGCTGCGGCACGCCGAAGTCGAACAGCATGCCGTGGTCATCGGCCAGGCTTTCGCGAAACATCAGGCCGCGGGTTCGTTCGGCTGGGGTCACTGCGAGTTCGACCTGGAACTCGATCCGGCCCTTCGAAGCGTCGATTTCGAGCGGGCTTACCGGGAACAGCGGCGACGGCGCTTCGGCGTTGGCGGCGATCGCGATTGCGACGGTGAGCGCCAAGCAGCCGATCGACCGGCCGACCGTTCGTCGACCGTGCGGGAAGACCGTGACGCTCATCGAAACGGTCGCAGACACGTACAACTGAGATTTCGGGATAGGTCGTCACGTCGGAGCTGACCATGCCGACCCCGGGGCAGGCGTCTCCGAGATGAGGCATGGTCAATACCTTTAGTTTTCTTCGTGGTCGGTCGATGCGCATTGACGCATAAAACCTGTTGGAGCTTAGTATAAAGCGCCTAAAATCTCAATGGCGAAGATGCAATCACACGCTTCGGTGAGCCCCAGTTGCCACAGTCCCGGTTTCGATGAGCGTCACGGTCTTCCCGCACGGTCGACGAACGGTCGGCCGGTCGATCGGCTGCTTGGCGCTCACCGTCGCAATCGCGATCGCCGCCAACGCCGAAGC